>CACMQL010000003.1 GCA_902615835.1 uncultured Verrucomicrobiota bacterium | reverse complement strand
GAATATTGGCTCGTCTCGACTGGAGTAGATATTGATTTGATTTGAATCGAATGCCTGCGGAAAATCCTCCGGCATTCTCCCGGGCATTGCCCAGGACACCAGCCGAGATTTTATTGCTTGCTCTCTTACGCAGGCTATCCGCCAGTTGCATATCCACACGGGATCGTAGGTAGGTTTGATTGGTGAGTTCCATGGCTATTCCTTGGTTGTTTTATCTTAAAGGGCTGAATTTAACACCGAGCTACGAAAGTGTTCAGTGATCAAAGGGATGAGAATGTCTTTGAGCCGGGTTGATTTGCTCATCACCTGGGCAGACATTTGGGTTTTAATCGAGGCGGTGGCCAGATTGGTCGCTTCCTGGGCGATATCTGTGTCTTCAATCCGGCTGAGAACAAGTTCGTCGGTTATGGCTTTTCTTTCCAGATCTTCGAGGGCTTTGTCGATCCGTGACATTTCCGCCCCCAGCGAAGCCAGTCTTTCATTGACTATGCATTTTTCTTCCCCAAAGTAGCTGATCGTTTCGTCATTGGCATACGGGTTACCTCGAAGGTGATCCATGGTGTCGCGTGCACTTGTATAGTTGGATAAAGTATGTTCAACGGCTGTGACCGGACTCGCATCTGCTAATGTACCAAATCCTTTTGCGTTAAGTGTGATAGTATCTCCGGAAGGATTCATTTCCACATCCGTGTTGAACTCTTTGGGAGTGAAGGTCACCCCAGTGTTCTCGAGCACTTCATTGGTAAAAGGAGAAATGTCATTGATGGTTTCTCCAATTCCTGAAGAGGCCCCTTTTTTATAGATAATTCCGATCGTTCCTGTTTCGATTTGAATCGTAAGCTCTCGTTGATCAAATCCAGACGGCAAATCATAAGCGTGAACATTTGAATAAGTGTATGGAGTGTCTGGATCATCGGTTGCTTCACCAGTGTTGAAACCGGACATTTTGGGATCACTATCGTCCCGATTTGAAGAACCTGGGGTAATTCTGTAAGTTGTGGGTTTCCCGGGTTCAAATGTGACCTCCACAAGGTCATCATCTGCAGCATCAGCCGAATTTGAGGTCCTCCAACCATCCCCTGGGTTCGGATTTGGGGGAAGGGGAAGATGTGAAAAAGGATCCGGCATTTCTGTAATTCTGAATCTCATTCTTTCAGAAGCATCCATTCCCACATCGGCTCCAGAAACTGTTATAGTTCTTCCAACCCTGTAACCCGTACCTTCCTTAGCTATCTCTGCAGTAACATTATCGTCTGAATCCACATTAATATTTAATTCCATACCAGAGACATTTTCACTAGGTTCAACAACTACATTATTGTAAGTGCCGGGTTCTAGGTCTCCGTTAGCATCCCTAAACCTAAATTTATAGTCTTCATCGTATCCACTTGCGGGTTGATTATAATTTAGTCGGTGATCAACAGTTGAATCTGACTGAGGGGGAGCTCCTAAGCTTAAAACCAGCTCGTCACCCAGCCAAACTCTGTATGTGTCGCCCGCACCTCCTGAATTCACCCGAAAACTGAGGGTGCCAGCTGGCGAGCCTATTTGTGCGGACTGGCTACGAATGGCATGCGACCAACTATCTGAGATAGTGGCCAAGTCCAACTCGCCCAGGCCAATTTCTCTCACTCCTCCGCAGACAACAGTGTTACTGTAGAGATAGTCTCCGTTAAATTTACGATTCATGATCTCTTCCAATTGCTTGGAAAGAGACTTAAATTCTTCGTCATATAATTTTCTGTCGGATGAGTTGGCAGTGGGATCCAACGCCTTCAAGGTCAAAACATCCATTCGATCGTAAATATCCAAGACTTGCCGTAGTCCTTGCTCCTGAACCTGCAGGAATGACCGGGTGTTTTGTAAATTTGTATTGTAAGAATTGTTGTGCAGCTGATTCAATCGAGCGTTCACTCCCTGGGAGTAAGCACCGACATCCATACGCAATCCTTCCATTTTGGAACCACTGGAGATTCTTTGCACGGCAGATTTGAAATTTGCCTGAGAATCTAAGTAATCCATTCGAGAATTTAAAAAGCTAAAATTGGTAAGTTGCATGGTCTTAATGGTTAGGGAGTGAAGTTTTTAACATTAATTTGCAGCTTCCCTCCACACTCCGTCCGCTTGCGAGCAAACGGAGTGTGGTGAAAGTTGCGAACGACAAGAATGATGTTTGTTCGGTGTTTATTAATTTGTACCTAATCATTTCTTGTCTTCTTTTTGGTATGGCTATCTTTACTGAAGTAGGGAGAGAGCGATGTTGGTCATTTGGTTGGCTTGCGCAGTCATGGCCGCACTGGCTTGAACCAGGACATTATACCTGGCGAATCGGGTTGATTCTAAGGCAATGTCAGCATCCATGATCCGACCATGAGCAGCTTCCAGGTTGGTCACATTGGTCTGGAGCAGGTTGATCGAATTCATAATCCGGTTTTGTTCAGCCCCATTTTCAGCACGGGCGTCCGCGAGTTTCTCGATCGCATTAATGAATGCGGAAACAGAGACATCACGGATTTTAGTGATGAAGAAATCACTACCGACACCAGTGGTGGTGATACTGCTATTTGTATGTCCAATACCACCCAGGTTAACATCTGCAGTTGTGTTCAAGGATAGAACGAACTGCAAGTTAACCACATTGAGGGATATGCTTCCGTTTCCTGTATTACCACTCGGGTGAGTAATTAATTCACGCCCGAATTTGGTATAGGATATTGAAGTACCAGAAGCATCAACATACACACCACTTGTGGTTGAACTTAACTGTGCTTTCGAACTTGCGGAAGTGCCAGTTTTTATGGAAAACAAGCTGATACCATTGAACTTTTCTTCCTTGATTTGCCTGAGCTGGCTTTGCAACTCAATAAACTCTTTGGAATAATTTTCAATGTCACCGCTATTCTTGGTGATATCCTGGGCCATGGTTCTTAATTCAGCCATGCGGTCTAGGATTTTCCCAACTGTCGCAAGCGACGAGTCTTGTACCTGTAGATACGAGAGTGAGTTCTGTGCGTTTTGGATGGTGGCATAACTGCGGTTAATGGTCGAATTCAATTTGTATGCGACAGCAAGTCCTCCGGCGTCATCGGCTGGATTGGAAATTCGCTTGCCGGATGACAGGCGTCCCAAACTTTTGCGCAAAGCTTCATTGTTTCGACTTAGGTTGAATGATGCTTCCGTGGCGGAAGCGTTACTATTTACTACGATTGGCATTTTTAATCCTCCTTGATTAATGCTAGCGGCATCCTTGCCGCGTTTGGTGCCTTAGAGATGGGGGCACCACCCATTAGGTTAAATGATTATAAATTCATATCTATACGGGTACATCTGGGCGGGATCTCGGCATGATTGATTTGCAGAGACGTGATTTCAGTGTGTTTAAAAAATTCGGTAATCGATGCCTGTTCTGACCAGAAAGAGATAAGCCCCGTCTTCGCTGAAGATTCAATTTGTGGAATAGCTCTAACAGTCGGGCTTCTATTGATTTCCTGGAAATCATAAGATTTAAGACTTCAGTGGCACTTTCCTCGCAGATCCTTTTTTCCACTTTCTCGTCGAGACTTAATGTAAGGCAAACAGAACGGAAGGAAGGTTGTGATAATAAAGGAACCGGTGAAAGATTCTCGGTCATTCTCTTTCCGTTGATCCTAAGATGTAGCTTTACATGCGGCTCATTCTCATAGCCAAAGAGTGGATAACATTGATGTTTTTCCCCAGATATGGCCCGAAGAGATTCAAGGAAAAACTTTCTGGTGGACGAGCAAGATAGGCCATTGGATGATCTCAAAACAGGAAGAGATAATAATAATTCCTTGATGATAAAGCCGGTGTCGGAAAGCCCAGTTATCTGACTACGGACATAGCAAAGACCATCCTCAAGGGATTTTACCATCAAGTCGGCGGATGTTTCTCCGCTGTAGGTGAGAGCAGGGGCTTTTAAGTTCTCGGTGGATTTATCCGTCGTTGCGGAAGTGTATGCACACGGAGGATGCAGGCGGCCGATCGCACCAGCATGTTCTCCGTGTGCACCACCACACGCATTAGTGTATGTGTGAAAAGTACGCATTTAAGAATATTAAGTTAGAATAGATATATAGTTAACAATGTGAAAATGGTATTATTGCATTGGTGAATATGTATGGCTAAAGCTTTAGCCTGAGCTAAAGACTACGTTAAGTGGTATAATAGGTAACCATGAGACAGGGTTAATATTACATTGATAAAACTGTGTTTATGAATACTTGATGGTGACCAAGTAATAAAAATTTAGGTTATGATATATTTAAGAGAACAACTGTACTTAAAGATGCTACTAATCAGACCATTATCAGTTAATAATGGTTATATGAATCAATGTTGTAAGCAGTGCTGTTCGTTACCTCCTCTTTTTTAGTTTTTGAGTGTTGTTTTAGTTAATAAAGTAAAGTCTGGTTATGTTCTTGATGGGATGAAGTACATTGCTGTCCTGTGATCGGATCAGCATAATCTTGGGTATTCACCTCACGGAAATATAAACAGTGCGAGCGAGTAGACTCGGGTAAGGAGCCAATCCCGGTTGATTGACGGTCTGTTTCGGTAAAGGATACTACACTCGACCGCATGATAATTAGTTGTTCTGAGTAGCCCAATAGATGGGTTTTCAGTCTTCGTTTTTCTGACTGCATAATCTTTCTAATCTCAGCAATTTCTGCAATCACTCTGATTAATGGTTCAGGGTATAGTTTGCCAACACATTGATTAATCAATGGTTCGAGCAAAGATAACATTTTACTCAAGTCCGGGAGATGCAAGACGCCTTCGAGTGTTTGCAGGAACTCCGGCAATGAACCGATCTTTGCCATGCGTTGATCTGGCTTACTCCCAGTTGAAAGTCGCAGGCATAGATCAAAATGAGGGTTTTTCGAGAGTCCACTTTTATGATAGGTCACTCTCGCCCACAGGTAAATAAGCTCAGGGTCTGCGTTATCAGGATTTGAGTGGTTGTTTTCATTTTCGGGAAATGTTGAAAATAAATGGAGTATCTTTCCTAGATCGTCTTCCAATGACTGAAGGGAACTGTCCTGGTTCCTCAAAAGAGACAAGGCTTGCTCAATCCAAAACGGACTGGTCTTAGGATCTAGCAGAAAATTAATGGACCTTAAGTTGGAAGAACTTGTGAGAGCTATCGATCTTGATAGGTGCTTCTGCTTTAACAAATTTTTCCTCAGAAAAGCATAGGCACTCCCTAGACTTCCAAAGGATGAAGTTCTGCAGGATTCGGCGTTAATCTTTAATGACATAATGTTTATTACATAATCAAATGAATGAAAAATTATCCCAACAGAGTAAGGGCTATGTTGGTCAGTTGGTTGGCCTGTGCCACCATCGCCGCGGACGACTGTACCAATACATTTTGTCTGGCAAATCGCGTTGACTCGAGTGCCATATCCGCATCCATGATACGCCCATAGGCAGCTTCTAAATTCGTTTGGTTTTGTATCAATAATTCATTGACCATTCCAAGACGGTTCTGCTCGGCACCATTTTCAGAACGTGCATCCGCAATTCTTTGGATGATGTTGGTAAAACTACCAACGGAAACAAACATGATACTTTTAAAAAATCCATCGGCTGTGTAAATTTCATCCCTGACTGTGGTCGAGGCAAAATCGTCTAGATTTCCGTCATTTACATTTCCGAGATTGATAAAGACATGATTACCCTCGCTGACTGTGCCTGCGTTAACGCTAGACAAAGCTGCACGTCCTGAAATACTGGTTGCAGCGGTGGTGGAAATGTAGCGGGTATCAACACCTCCGATAGATAAGATATATTGAAAATTGAT
This sequence comes from uncultured Verrucomicrobiota bacterium, assembly GCA_902615835.1. GTDB lineage: Bacteria > Verrucomicrobiota > Verrucomicrobiia > Opitutales > Seribacteraceae > Seribacter. The sequence continues at coordinate 79,845 of CACMQL010000003.1, read as the reverse complement.
CACATTGAGCGAGACATTACCATCGTTAAACTGGCCATCCGCTGTGGTGAGTATGTTTCTGGAAAAGGTTTGGTAAGTTCTTCCTTCATCGTCAACGGCAGCAACTTTGTCTAGTTGGGGTCTCAAGTCCGGAGGAGTAGTAACCGCTTGAGTCCTGCTCATTGAAAAAAGGCTGATGCCATTAAATTTCTCACGGCGCACTTGATTAAGTTGGCGTTGAAGTTCTATAAACTCCTTTGAATAGTTTTCTACATCCTGAGTATTTTTAGTCACATCAGATGCCATGGTTCTAAGTTCCGCCATTCGATCAATGACTTTGGCGACCGTACGCATGGCTCCATCCTGGACTTGCAGGTAAGATATTCCGCTTTGGATATTTTGCCTCACTGCTTCCGTTCTCTGTAATTTAGAGTTCAGTTTGTAGGCAACGGATAAGCCGCCTGCATCATCTGCAGGGCTTACGATCCGTTTGCCCGAAGACAAGCGGTTGAGACTTTTTCGCAACGCGTCGTTTGCACTCGATAAGTTAAACGAGGCAACCGTTGCGGTTGTATTACTATTTACTACGATCGGCATTTTATGATCCTCCTTGAGTTGATTTTATAAAACTGGCATCCGTGCCAGGCTTTGAGTTTATTGAGTTTGGTCCACCTGTTTGGTGGGAATTTTTCACACAAAGTGTTTTGTTCATTTGTAAACTAAAATAGGGTGTTAATTGTTACGATGTGGTCGCCTTAGTGGTCCTGATTGTGGATCAGCGGGGAACTCAGGGATCTTCCAATTATCTCCGTGGTGGATCCTTTGACGCATTCGAGAAATTCCGTGGAGTCGATCGACCAGCATGCCCCAATTCAAACGATTTTGAGTGCACAATGATCGCCATTCTGAAAAAGCACTTCGTATGGAATTATGATCAAGGTAAAGACCGGGACCATCGCCGTGAACTTTTCCTTTCATCACCGAGCGAATGCCCGGCTGGCCTAAATCAGCCCGTTCAATCGATAGTCCTTCCCATTCACCACCGGTCGGCACAGCCACAATAACTGGTTTGGATGGTCCGTCGGAAAAGAGTGCTGAATGATCGAAAGTAGATATGGATTCCTGAAATAAAGCATTTTTCGCCTTCTCAAAAATAATCTGTAACTTAGACCTTTCCTGAACTGTGGCTGTTGGTGATTTGGCTTTATTTAAAGAGAGGGCAATCTCTGAGAGTTTACCACCCATTTTGGCCAGTGAAATTTCTTGCGTATCTACAAATTTGATCCCTGCATTTAAATTGGCGGTGATCGTTTCCAGTAGAGCAATTTCTTTACTTTTGGAAGGGTTGGGAGATTTTACTCCATGATTCAATTCATCCCCTGTGACCATCCTTTCGAGGTAGGGCTTCTTGGAATCAATACGAATAATACGACCGCCTGCTACGACCCTGGGGAAACCTTTAAGGGGATTAGATTTTACAACATCGGATGATGTATGATTAGGAGTTGCTATAATTTTCATGATAAGAAAAAGGGCTTGTGTGTTGTGAACGAAAATGGGGAATGTTTAGCGTTGGGTACATTAACCGTGACCGTTACCCCGAAAAGGAAGGGTTGAGAAGCCAAGCATGGTGCAAGGCATGAATATTCATACGATGTAATGTTTCTTTTAGACATTGTAGGTCAATTGATAGTTGGATATAATTAAGTATATTTAAATATATACTTAACATTTGTATAAAATTTTTGTGTTGTGTGCTTATATTTTGTTTAAAGGAGGTCACATTCTGGACCTATTGAGGTTATATGTACTCAGGATTCGAAATGGTCGTTTTGCTGATTTTTTGAAGTGTAAGGTTTAAGGTTAAAGGAAGTATATTAACTGGTTTTCAGGTCTTTCTGGATAACCGGTTGTTTAAAATTTTCTTATTGGTTAATAATGGTAAAGTCTCGCTTGTGTACATCCTTTGATTCGTTGAAGAACGCCGGTTGTTTTTTTCCTGCCTGAACAAGATACTTCGGTTATTCTTCCTACCTCTCTGAGCGTACTGCCGCCAGATATCGAAATAGTTCTTTTTTTGAACTGAATCTGCACTGTTATTTCGGTATGTCATTTTTAATAGTTACAGATTATGAATGAATGTTAGGGATGCTTTCGCTTTTGCCGGAAAGGAGGCAGGGCGTATTCTAATTTGTAGAGCTTTTCGGTGACGGAGAAAATTGGCGTATATTCTTAGCTGTTCTCGAGTCAGGTTTGCAGAGCATTCATCAATCAATGATGCCTGGTTGGTCTTCACCATCCGTTGTTTCAGTGACTCCTTTTCAGGCGGTTGAGGGTGAAGTTGCTCCGAAGGAAGATAGAAAGATTGCTGCCTGGACCGAGAAATCTGAGCATTGCATTTCATGCCTTTTTCCGGAGGTCCATTCGCGTGAGACAAAGTTGAATGACCCCACACCAAACAAGACTCTTTAATCGTTTTATGATTAGTTTTTCCTGTCATCTGCGTGAAGAGTGGGGAGTTCTCGATCATTGAAAGAATCATAATGGATCGATGATGCTTGGTTGGTCTTCACCAACCGTTGATCCAGGGTCTCCTTTTTAGGCCGCAGGAGGCGAAATAATTCCGAAGGAAAATTGTAAGATTGCTGCTTGGACCGAGAAGTCTGAGCATTGCATTTCATGCCTATGTCCGGAGGTCCATTCGCGTGTTTCAAAGTTGAATGACCCCACACCAAACACGACTCTTTTATCGAATTATGATCAGTTTTTCCAGTCATCAGTGTAAATGGTTGGAGATTCAGGATCATTGAAAGAATCATAATGGATCATCTTTCTGGTATAGTCGTTTCCGAAAACGAAGAGTTCGTATTCGTCCAGATCATATAAAGAAGAAAAGGGTGGGTCATCAGTAGCTAACACGGAAGTGAATATTTCAGGACACTGTGACACGATGGGCTCTGTTATTCCATTAGAGGGGCATAATTCCCAAACGGATAAATTGTGACCACGGGCCGCCACTGGGCCCGGGCCTTCGGGTGGGGTTTCGGGTGTGGTCTGCCAGTCATACGAATGAGGTAGAAATGAAGCCAGATCTTCCGTGCTGAACCAATAGAGATTCCTGAGACAGAAATTGGCTTCAATGAACCCAGGATCAGCACCTGAAGATGAGCTGTATCCGAGTAAGAAAATTATTGGTTGCCCATTTTCTGTGGGGCACAGAGGTAAGGTTGCCCCTGAAAATACAGGGTCATTTTTACTCGGCAAGGGTTCCTCAAAAACGGGAGTGACCCTTTGGTTACCCGGATGGTAATAGGTGACAAAACAGGAAAATTCGTATGAATAACTGGTCAAATTTGACTGCTTAAGTTTTGTCTTACCTCCTCTGCTTAGGGGAGAATTTTTAATCAAATTGAATATGTCTTCCGCGTAAGAAATTTTTCCAGAATCTAAGTTAGCTTTTGTTTCTGAAATCCTGGAAGGAACTGAAGTGAGTGCACTTGGAATATCCCTAATCATGCAACCCGGCGTAACTCTTACAAGAGGGGAGTTTTCCCCGCCGCATACCATTTTCGTATGCGGCGGGGACTCGCCTGAAGGGGCAGGGCAGGTTCCAGTTCCGTGACCTCCTGCCTTTTTTAATCTGTGATTACCCTCAAACATCTCCTCTTGTTTAACTAATTATTCTTATTGTTTCTTCCTCTCGATTATTGAAGAAGAGAAAGAACAACATTATTTAGGCTGTTGGCTTGCGTGACCATAGAGGCTGCTGCCTGTAACAGTACATTATGAGTAGCCATGCGGGTAGACTCGTAGGCCATATCCGCATCCATAATTCTGGAAGTGGCGGCACCCAGGTTAATCTCGTTTTCTTCCAAGATGCGCTGGGCATACCCAAGCCTAGACATGGTTCCTCCATTGACCGCCCTGACATTGGCAAGGTTTTGGATATAGTCAACAAAGTCAGCCACACTGAAGTCCTGCAATCCGAGTGAGTCATCCAGGAGATCCTTATTGTTATCCGCATCAGCATCAATATGACCACCGGCCTTTGCACGATTGCTGTAATCGGTGCTGGCATAGAAGTCGTCCATGGTGCCATAAATACCATCATTACCTGCATTCAATCCCCCATAGAACTGATCGTCCTGTGAATTGAAGATTTCATCACCTGGGGGTAATGGTGCGTCTGTGCGCCGTTCAATGCTATTTGTACGAACAAGACCTGTATTGGGAAGACGGTCCACAAATTCTAAGTCTTGGTCGGGTCTGTAATAAACACCCTCGGGTAGGTTTGCACCTCCGCCTCCAATGGTGTCAACATACATCGGTAACTCGGTAATCGCACCCAGACGAAGAAGAGTCTCGAACTCCGTGTACCCATCGTTCGTTGGATCCACGAAGCTTGGATTATCCGAATCAAGGTGGGAAGTGTATACATAGTGCTTACCCTGATAGTAGATATTATCTCCACGGGTGTAACTTGTACTTACCGTTTTGTCTTCCAGATTGGCGAAATGAGTCTTGGCCCAGTACTTCTCGTTATCTGGATTTGACACATCTGCGGTGATATCTGTTGCATAATCCGCTTGTCCAGCAGGATCGCTTTCATGGATCCAATAATTTTGAGTCCATTTGGCTTGGATGTTTGCGTTATTCCACCCAGTTGTGCCAACCGTACTGTCCTTTAGGGTGCCATTAAAGGTGCCATGCAGGTCTGCAAACGACACAAGCCTGAAACTAGCATTTTGATCTGGATCACTTAGATCAGCATTTGCACCGCTACCATCTGCGGCGGCAGTCGCGATGTAATAATCACCCTCAAACTTCACCACATCGTTCAGGGCATAGGTGCCTTCGCGGTTGAAGTCATTCTTGTAACTAGCACCGAATTGGGTGGCTGCATCATCTGCAAGTTGATGCCATCCCATAGCACCTGCTCCATTTGTGTCGCCACGGACCCATTTTCCAAAGGCGATGTTGTCAGAGTCAAAATTACCGGCAAAAGTACCAGGTGCGGAATAAATCGTACCGGAAATTGATACGGCATCCCCGGAAACATAGGCTTTCGTAGTGGCTTGAGGGGCCAAGGCGTCATCTGGATCCACCGGAGCTGTTTGGGCACTGATGTCTTGGGCTGCCTGGTACCACTTTCCTTGGTAAAAGACATAATCATTTGCTGTGGCATATGCTCCCGTGTAAGTTCCTTTAACATTAGAGTTGATTAACCCAACATATTTGTCACCGGCACCATCCTTGTTGTAATAAATCTCCCCTTCCTTGAAAGAGACCTTATCATTCCATGTTTTTGCTTCCCAATCATGGGTAGCTTGATAAATTGTGGTTCCACTTTTGATAAAACTCGGAACATAATTCGCCGAAGAACCTGCAATTGACATAGCATACTTTAAGCTAGAGGCTGAGTTTGCAGTCATATTGGTCGGCTCAGACAGGTTGCTATTGGCTCTGACGAATTCAGTGGTGGGTTTAATACCTGATCCATTGGAATCATCACCGACATATTGGAAGTATCCTGTCTTATCGCTAGTTACATAACCATTACTGAATAATTCATACAGAGTAATACCTTGGGGCACATCAGATTGGGCTTCGAGGAAAAGATTACTTCCGGGTGAAGCCCAATGAGCAGGTATTTTAACCTTATCACCTTTTAAATAAGCAACGGGCTCCCCTTTGCTGTTAAATTGGGTGTTGTACTGATTGTACTCAGGAGCATCAGGGTAGGATTCTGCAAAACCGACTCCTCCTTTATCCGCAATTCTGATCCATAGAGAGTTGGCATCTGCCTCATCGATAATTTTTGTCCCTGCGGTCACATTCTTAAGAGCCATAAAGTAACCTGAATCACTAAGGCTAACACCCTGCTTGTAAACCACTTCCCCAGCGGAATATGATTTTGATGAGTAACCCGGATCGGCATCAAAAATGCCGCCATCTGTGCTAAAATCACCTACAAGTTGTCTGTATTCACCGTGTGAACCGGAATCAAGTTTTCCATCAGCACCGAACTTGGACTTCAAGTTCTCAAAGAAACCCGTTCGCGTAAGTTCAATATGTTCACCCAGTCCATCATCGGATGTGATAATTTTAAGGGGGTTACTATCAGGCTCATGGGTGGCAAACAAAGAAACACCATTAAATTTCTGGGCTTTGAGTGCGTTGAGCTCTTTTTGTAGTTCGTTGAACTCATGATTATAAGTTTCGCGATCGTCGGCCCCTTTAGAAACATCATTAAAGAAGCTCTTGAGCTCTGACATGCGGTCAAGAATTTCTCCTGAAACTTTAAGAACACTGTCCTGCATCTGTAAAAACGATACACCATTCTGCGTGTTCATTTTAGAAGCGGCTGCACGTTTTAAACTGCTTTGCAACTTCATACCGACTGCTAATCCACCCGCGTCATCTGCAGGGGATACAATTCTTTTACCGCTTGATAAGCGTTGCAAACTCTTCGTAAGAAGATTGTTTGCCCTTTTCATATTTAGCGCCGAATACGACGCTGCTTGGTTTGAACTTATTGTTATACTCACTTTCGTCCTCCTTGACTTTGTGAAGACATCATCCATGATGCCTGTATTATTGAACTGGAAGAATCCCTTTCGGGACTCCTGTCGTCGACCTCCTTGTCTTCGACGCTGTGGATAATCGGAGAGAATCAGACGAACTTTAGAAAAAATTAAATTTTTCTTTAGAACAAAAAACTATTGATCTCATATTTTGTTGATTAGTAATATTTTAAGAAAATTATTTTTTTACCTTTACTTGGATTATTTACTCAACGGCAGTGTTTTTTTCCGTTGTGTAACCCAACCAATACATGTAAGTAAATAACCATGTCATCCGTCTGGGCAGATAACGAAGAAGTAACATTTACGGAAGATATTCCCGGGGATCCCTCCAATGTGTATGAGTTGCTCATGGGTGCACTAAGTGAACAGGGCAGGGCAGTGGTAAAGTTTCTGGTGGATGGAGAAGATTCTTTGGAAAAGGGCGGTTTCCCTAAAAGTTATGAAAAAATAGAGGCTTTTTCCCTTTCCCATGACGAGCTTACATTCCGACTGGTTATTGAAGCCCTGAATCATATGAATGATACGGATGTGCAACTCCAAGCGTATGCCCAAAATGTTTTAAACACATCGTGGTCAGAAGTTTTTAAAAGGATGGATGAATTTATCCAGAAAATCCAACCATTTGCCGACCTCATTGATAATATGGGTCCTTATGTGAGCACATATTCTCCTCCCTGGAGTGACCCTTTCCATAAGCTTGCCCATGAGCAATCCGTAAGTTTGGGGGAGATACTAAAAGCCTTTGAACAAGGTAGCCCGGCAAGTCTTTCCGATGAACTTTCCGTGAATTTTCTGCCTATTTTTGTAAGATCACGCAAATTGTTTGCAACTCAAGTGATCCCCTTTTTAAAAGAAAAAGTGGAGGCTGATCAGGCATCATGAGTGCGGAAATTAGGTTGCTGGAGAAAAACGCCAAGATTCTGGCAAACAGATTTCCGAATGTCCTGAGTCGTATTCTTGAGACAGGAAATCGTGCATCCAGTAATTTTTTCTACCAACAAAATAACGGAGATGCCATTTTGATGATGCAGCGAGGTGAACATGCGTTCCCCGTGTATGGCTCGCAGAATAAATTTAATCTGATCAAAAGGTGGTTTGCCGGATTGAATTTGGAAAAAGAGTCCCTATATGCTGTAACGGGCTTTGGGGATGGTTCTCATATAAAATATTTTTTGGAAAATTCCTCAACGGGAGCGTATTGCCTTGGTGCCGAAAAAGACACCTGCATACTCAGGGATACCTTATCAAGATTTGACTGTTCAGACATTCTTTCCCATGAAAGGTTTGGCTTCGGCACCGGTGAGCTCAATGATGATTTTTTTGCAGACATTCAAAGTGCCGCACTCAGTGAAGTTTCCGAAGTAAACACTGCCGTCTTCTCTCCCCTTCATTCGGCTGATGAAACATATTATGACAAGATGCGTAATGAGTTACTTCGTCAATATCTTGTGGTTCGCCCCCTCATGGAAGTAAATGTCAGAACATCCGTTAACATTCAGCAAAATTCTTTCTCGAACCTTAAGCACATGGCGACTTCCCCGGATATAGGAGAACTCAAGGATCAATTCAGAGATGTACCCTTTATCCTCATAGGGGCGGGTCCATCTCTGGATGAATCCACAGATTTTCTTCGGAAAGTACAAGATAAGGCTATTATTGTCGCGAGTAATTCCCCTTATCGAAAGCTGATTAACAGCGGTATTCGACCGCATCTTGTAGTCACTGCGGATCCCATGGAACCGACTTTGGCGGGCTTTCAAAATGTCAAACTGGACCATGTGCCCCTTGCCTGCCCCTTTAGTGCCTACCCGGAAATTATTACAAGGTTTTCTGGAAGAATACTTTCCTGGAGCACCCTCAACCCGATTGCAGATTTTGTCAGGAAAAGAATAGGGAAAGGACCTGGGACTAACATTCTGGAACAGGGAACAGTGTCCGGTTGTGTCCTTGACATATCAAGGCTGCTTGGTTGTCAAAAGGTTCTGTTTATCGGGCAGGATATGGCAGTTCGCGAGGATGGACAGTATTATACTTCTGATTCCTTTTATGCTGACTCAGGAGATCATTACGCAGAAATTAATAAAGGACACAAACTGCCAGGAAACACCAGAGATTTAGTTCATGTTGAGAGTCGCCTATTCGTCTATCTAAAAACCTTCGAGCAGTTTGTCCGAAACAACCCGCAGGTGAATTATGGAAATCTTGCCAGAGATGGCGTTAAAATTGAAGGAGTTCCTTATTTGAATTATGACGAAGCCTTTGAATGGATTAAAGATGCAAGCACACATTGCTTTGATGAAAAAGTATCCAACTTATTATCCAATCAGATTCCTTGTCCGGATTTGACCATGCTACTACAACCTCTGGTCAAGTACACAGAATCTTTGCTCAAAAAGTCCTTAAGCCTTGCACTTGAAATAGAGATGCTACCCGAGAAATTTGCCCAGCCCCATTATTCTGAGAACAAGAAAATTAAAGACATTCTTCTGCAAGGGGGCGAAGTCAATCGAATGGTCGACTCATCTCCAGATCTGTGGAATTTGGTTTTTGAAGGTAAGACAAAGGGTGAATTAATCACCTATAAAAGAGTAATACGCGACATTAACTCGAATAATAAAAACTGGGACGCGATACAGAGAAACAAAGAATATTTTTGGGCTCTTAGTGAGGGTTGCCATTGGCTACTGCGGGAACTTGAAAACCAATCTTATACCCGGCCTACGGAATCTCCTTCCTTGCAGGGATAGCTTGCCACTTGGTGGCATGAAAGATGCTCTACTCATAAGAGTATCTTGATTCCTATCATCACATAATGAGCCAGTCTTTTATCTCCTTTCTTACCAATGGGTTCTGACCTTCAACTCACAGGTTTAGCATCTGGCTTTGACTGGGCACCCGTGGTTGACCAACTCATCGAACTTGAAAGAATGCCCCAGAAAAGACTCGAGCGGGAAAAGGTCAGAAATGAAGAAAAAATCTCAGACTTGGGTGTTCTTAAAACTCAGCTTGACACCCTCAAAAGTGCTGCCAAAGCCCTTCAAAATGAAAACCTGTTTGCATCGCGAAAAGTTGGGCTGAGCTCCTCCAATCAAAGCACTCCATCTGTTAATGCGGAAGCGGATTCACTTACTGGAGAGTTTTCAGTTCAAGTCCTGAGCAAAGCATCTAGTACTGAGATGACTTCCAAAAACAGACATTTCAAGGGACTCGGAAATCCTTTGGGCACTGCAGATGATACATTTGATCCTTCCTTAAAATTGAAAGACCTACCATTGCAGAACAAGATCACTACGGGCACATTCACCATATCCGGAAAAACTTTTTCAATTTCTAGTTTAGATGCAACCATCACAGATGTACTCTCCATGATAAATGATTCCTCTGCGGTGGGCTTAAACCCGGAAGGTTCCGACGGGTCAGGAATTAAACTCAATTATAATTTCGCGGATGATAAATTTTCGGTCACCAGTGACGATTATCGAGTATCACTGGGAAATTTGCCTATTTTGGGTTCGCCGACCGATACATCAAATTTCCTATCAGCCTTAAAACTAGACAATCCAAACCTTACGAGCAGCCAGTCACTAGGCTCGATCGACATGTCTGAGACCCTCGAAAATGCCAATTTCGGAAAATCTTTCAATGGCCTCAATGCTGGTAAGTTGGGTGCTTTTTTCATCGGCGAGGGTGAGGGGGTGGTTCGAATTGATTACGATATAACCGTTGATACTGTTAGCACTCTCATCCAAAAAGTAAATTCATCCGACGCCAATGTGTACATGTTCTACGATCCCGTTAGTGACAGGTTCGTAGTACGTAACAAAAATACCGGAGCAACCGGAATTACCTTGCATGAATCCTCAACTTGGGACGCGATTAGTTCGAACAAAGGAGCTGGCAATGTTTTGGAACTGATGGGCTTGGCTAGCCCAAGTTCAATTTCGAGCGAGTACACTGCTGGTTCAGGAGTTTCAATATCAAAGGGGGACTATTTTAAATTTATCTCCTCCGGGAACACATCCTATTGGCAGGCTCTTGAAGACGGGGTCATCGGAGATCCTACTCTCATCGGTGGCAAGTGGCGACAAGTCATAGAAGGTGTTGGTCGCTCCGTAAATTCAGAAATCGGTGGAAATTCTTCTGTCCGCGTGAATAATGGAGAAATTGTCTTCAGCAAGGGAAACAGTTTTGGTGATGATGAGCATGGCTACAAAGGCATCAATTTTGATATTGCGAATGTGTCCTTGGGTGGCAGGTTTGAATTCACCGTAGGTAAGGATAGCAGTGCGGCCAAAGGTGCCATTGATAAATTCGTAGTAGAGTTTAATGACGCTCAGGACTATATTAAGAGTCTTGTCTCTGTTACGAATGATGGAGAAACTGTCACGGCGGGTCGCTTTTCAAGCAATACCGAATTGTCCAGGTTAGGCAGTCAGCTTAGGAAAGTTGTTTTTGGTGAAACCACCCCCCATTCCGCCAGTGCCGTGACTAAGGATAATTCGGATTTTATTTTAAATGAGCAAACGAGGTCAACTCTGGTTTCAATAAATTCGGACTCGTCATCTGAATTAATGACTCTCAAAGCGGAACTTAGTCTGGGTGCAAGCAACAACGGTTATTTGGTTAAAGTACTGAACGATACCATGCTTGATTCTTCCGGTAATCCACAAACTTACTATAAATATAATAGTTCTTCTGGTTTTTGGGAAGAAGCTGATCCCGCATTCAGCTCATTTCGCCTTTCTGACATAGGGTTGGACTTTGGGGTTGGCTCGGACAACTTAAAAACCACAAATTCGGCCTTGTTGATTCAAGCATTGGAAGACCAACCCGATTTGGTTCAGTCCCTTTTTGATCAGGATAAAATAACCCGCTTCGACTCATTGACCAATACAGATCGTCCGCTCCAAGGCATATCTCAATCTTTGGATGAATTTATCTCCACATTTCTTGAAGGAAATTTAACCAGCAACTATAAAGGGACTTATAATACACATATTGATAGTATAAAATCCCAAAATAAGCGTCTCGATCAAAGAATTGAAGATTTGGAGAGGTATCTCGAGCAAAGAGAAGAAACCCTTAGTGAGGGATTTATGAGAATGGAAGAAATGCAATCCAAGCTCAATACTCAACTTCAAACCCTACAAAGCTCTTTCAAGAGCAACAAATGAGATTATTATTTACATTCATATCTTTACTTATTGTATTGAGCACCTCTTGCCGAAAATTTAAGGAGGAAAAAGTCGTAGCCCGGGCTGAACCTTTTCAACCTACAAATGTTTATCCGGTTGACCGCCTCCCGCTACACTTTAACCGTGTTGTACTTCTACCTTGCTTCCATCCAGACTCAGCGAATAGCCTTCTTACTTTCTGCGATCAAATTTTTCTCCAAGAGTTATCACAAGAAAGAATTTTTGAAGTGATTCAATTATCTCCTGCCGAACTTAAAGTAATTGCAGGAAAAGAAAGAGTGTCTTCCTCCCGAAATTTACCATCGAATTTCCTTAAAATCATTGAGGAGTACACTTCCGCAAATGGGGTGCTCTTCGTTGATCTCGATTCTTACAAACCTTACCGCCCCATGTCATTGGGAGTAAGATCGAAATTAGTGGATCTCAAGACAGGTGAATTTATGTGGGCAATTGATGAAACTTTTGACGCCGGACACGCAAGCATCATTTTGGGTGCCTCAGAATTTCAGGAATTATCACAGGTTCGAGCCCTATCCGAAAGAACCAATGGAAGCATATTGCATTCGCCAAGAAATTTCACCAAGTATGTTGCCTCCACCATTTTTTCTACCCTCCCGAAAAGATGAATATTTTTATTGCATAAATCTACTCAAAATAATAATCTTTTAATATCATCGCAATGGAATCAATATCTGGAGATAATCAACCCTTTCCCATTCATCCCGTTTCGAATGGTTTACCGGTCAAGTCCCCATCAACTATAAACCAACAAAATTTGGTTTCCGAAAATACAAACTCCACCTTACATGCCCTAACGGATTTGTCCAATTTAGCCCACAACGCAACCCCAGACATTCGGGAATCAGTTGTTGAAAATGCCAAAAGGCTCCTTGAAGATCCAAATTGGCTTTCCGATGATAATTTAGAAAGTTTATCTGCAAAAATACTGCAAAACGAAAATTTTAATTAGAAATTTCCAAGTTCCATGCAGTACGATAAAATAGCAAAATCATATAAGGCGCAGTCAGTCCAAACGGCCAGTCCAGGCAAACTCGTACTCATGCTTTTCGATGGTTATTTACGATTTACCACCGCAGCCCTTAATTCATTCGACGAAAAAGATTTAACCAAAAAAAATGAAGGTATAAATAACAACCTTATCAAAGCTCAGAATATAGTCACTGAACTCCAATCATCTTTGGATATGTCAGTTCCGGGCGAATTACCAGGCACACTCTACAGGCTTTATGATTATGTTTTGTATCAACTTCAGCAGGCAAATCTCCAGAAAAAGTCTGAGCCTATCGCGGAAGCAGATAAAGTAATTAGCGAATTAAGGGAAGCTTGGGCAGAAATGCTTATTCAAAATCCGACTGATGGGAATTCTCCTTCCGTAGACAGTCAGCCCGGATCTATTTCACTACAGGCTTGATTCTATGACGAGCGAAGATGCTTTCGCTTATTTCATTGAGTCCTTGGAAACCTTGGAAAATCTATTACATGCCGAGACGCAGGCAATAGCAGCCAAGGATTTGGATACAATCGACTCAATCATGCTTCAAAAAGATGAAAGTCTCAAAGTTTTACTTTCTGCAAAAGAAGGGCTTTCGGATAATCCGAGGAATAATGATTTAGCGAACACGAAAATCGATTACGTTATGAATCTTCAATCCAGAAATGCTAATTCATTTGAGAAGCTCAAAGACAAAGCCTCTATGAAAAGTAATCATGACAAGCAGGGATTATCTTCGGATGGTAAAATGAGATCCACATATCTCAAAAACTAGTTTCTTAGCCTTATCAAAGCATCATTGCTCTTGCCGTAGATCCAATCAATCCATAAATTGGTTTGGGATGGAAAAGTTAAATTTATTCCAAAAAGTATGGAGAAACCACACGGTTGGTACTTTGGAAAACGGCCAGACTCAATTATTTGTAGGTAGACATCTTATACACGAAGTAACCAGCCCACAGGCTTTTGGGATGCTTAAGGAGAAAGGGCTACCGGTTCGCTACCCAGAAAGAACCTTTGCCACAGTCGATCATATCGTGCCGACCGATGAGATCAGTGAACCATATTCAGATCCCTTAGCTGATGCAATGATCAAGGAACTGAGGAGAAATTGCGAGGAAACGGGAATAACATTCTTTGATGTTAGTTCTGGCATGCAGGGAATCGTGCATGTTGTAGGTCCTGAACAAGGACTCACTCAACCTGGTATGACCATTGCATGTGGGGATTCGCACACTTCTACCCATGGTGCATTTGGAGCGATTGCATTCGGGGTTGGCACCAGTCAAGTTCGCGATCTACTTGCCACCCAAACCCTCGCTCTTTCTCCGCTTAAAGTCCGCAGAATAGAGGTAAATGGAAGTTTGCCCCCCGGTGTTTATGCCAAAGATGTAATTCTGCACATTATTCGTAAGCTCGGAGTAAACGGCGGAACCGGTTTCGCTTACGAATATGCTGGTGAAGTCTTTGACAATTTTTCGATGGAGGAAAGAATGACAGCCTGTAATATGTCAATCGAGGGTGGGGCCAGAGTTGGGTATGTCAATCCGGACGCCAAAACCTTCGAATATTTGCATGGTAGACCATATTGCCCTAAAGGTTCAGATTGGGATACTGCGATAAACACATGGGAATCACTCGCCTCCGATGTTGGTTGTGACTATGATGATGTTGTGTTTTTGAATGCCTCCGAAATTTCCCCAACTGTGACTTGGGGAATCAACCCTGCTCAGGCAATTTCAGTGGAGGAAAATATCCCGGATCCTTCTCAACTATTCGGTTCGGAAGCAAGTAGTGCAACGGAAGCTCTGGAGTACATGAAATTGCAAGCGGGTTCGCCGGTCAAAGGCACACCCATAGATGTAGCCTTTATCGGTTCATGCACCAATGGGAGACTTTCGGATCTTGAAGAAGTGGCGACACGATTAAACGGTCGTAAAGTAAGGGAAGGAGTGAAGGCAATCGTTGTCCCGGGGTCACAAATAGTGAGTCAATTGGCCGAGCAAAAAGGCTTGGATAGCATCTTTAAATCTGCAGGGTTCGAGTGGAGAAGGGCAGGTTGCTCGATGTGCCTCGCCATGAATCCGGATAAGTTGCTGGGAGACCAACTCTGTGCAAGCTCAAGCAATCGAAACTTTAAGGGTCGACAAGGAAGCCCCACTGGTCGGACAATGCTTATGAGTCCCCTTATGGTTGCCGCTGCAGCAATTTCGGGTGAGATTGCTGACAGTCGCGAAATTTTTCCCTCTTAACATACTCTTATTGATGTCTCTTGAGAAAATTACTTGCATCACCGGGCAGGCAATTCATGTACCCGGGGACGATATTGATACCGATCGAATCATTCCAGCCCGTTTCATGAAGTGCGTTACATTTGATGGATTGGGCGAATATTTATTTTATGATGTCAGGCATGATGGAGAAGGTAACCGTACCGATCATGCTTTAAATGATCCCCAATTTTCAAATGCATCCATCATGCTTTCTGGAATGAATTTTGGATGTGGAAGTAGTCGTGAACATGCACCTCAGTCACTCTACAGGGCTGGTTTCCGTGCAATCATTGCCGGAAATTTTGCTGAAATTTTCTTTGGCAACTCCATTAATCTTGGAATGCCCTGCGTTACCGTTAACGAACCGGACAGAATGAAGTTAGCTGAAATGATCGAAAACGATCCGCAACACGAAGTTAAAATTGATCTTATTAATAATTTAATACTGATTGGTGACGCCAGCTATGCTTTTGAAATACGGGAAGGTGCCCGGGAATCACTTATAAATGGTAAATGGGATCCAATCGATGAATTACTTGGCAATGGGTCAAAAATCGAAAATGTTGCTTCTTTATTAAGTTACAGCTAATTGGTCTTACATCTTTTTGTTTTGAAACTGGTTTTATTCACATTCCTTGCCTTAAATCTTGGAGGATGTACCAATTTTTCGTCTAATGAAGTATCTTATGAACCGAGTAGCTTTATTAGATCAATGAAAGCGGCAAATCTACAGTGTGTTGTGCTCAAAGACGATTCAGACCCGCAATTGATGAATTCAATTCCCGGTCACGATCCATTTGGCATTTATCAGGGAGATGATTTTAAGTTTGCTCTTTTCGACCTACCGGGAGGTGTCAATCTGGCTGATTTTGATGATCAGAATGAGTCTATAACTTTTTTTAAAAATCAGAACCTGATGCTTTTGGGCATTGGACAGAATGCCCGTCCATACATCGCAATTCTTGAGAAATTAAAGCAACCTTTATCAGTTTCTCAACTTGGTCTATTTATCTATCCCTTAGGCATTTGCCTACTGATGGCAGTTTTTATTTCCTTTGAACGGATTTATTCCTTACGCAGTGGCTTAACTTTCCCCCGAAAGGTTGCCAAGGCTTTGAATAATGGAGAATTTCCTGATCGAAAATGGAAAAAACACTCAGCTGCGGAAAGAATAGTCTGGGTTGCGACCAGAGAAAACCCCTCGATCGACTCCTTACGCAGTTATTCTCGATTAGAAATTGCTTCGATGGAGCGCGGTTTATTTTTGCTAGAGGTCGTTGTCTCTGCGGCCCCTTTGCTTGGCTTGTTAGGCACGGTCACTGGTTTGGTTCAGGTATTTTCTCAAATACCATCTGGGGGTGGGGCGGGGGATCCTTCTATTTTCTCCGAGGGAATTGCCATGGCTCTTCTCACGACAATTGTTGGACTGGCCATAGCCATCCCTACCTTAATTGCACATGCTTATTTGGTAAGATTAATTGAAAAAAGGGCCTCTTCATTAGACTGGCTTACCGAAAAATTGGTTGATGCCGTTTATCCAAAAAATGAAAGCATCTAGGTCTTTGGAAGTATGAGTGAGAGAGTATTTAGTCGACATAGAAAGCCAAAGATAGATGTTGTTCCCCTAATTGATGTGCTCATGGTTCTCATCATCTTTTTTTTGGTCACCATGCAGTTTCAGGATTTGCGGGCACTGAATGTAAAGTTGCCTAAAATCGAAAGTGCGGGATCGAATATTGTTCGCAATGAACTCATTATTTCGATCAAAGCGGAGGGTGAAACCTTTGTGAATGGAAACCCAACCGATCGAGATGATCTAGAAAAAGTACTCAAGTCCAGTGCTAGTCTGAAAAAAAAGCCTATGGTTTTAGTAGTAGCGGACGAAAATGTACCACTCAAATTCGTTACAGAAGTTGTCGATCTTTGTAGGCTAAATAATCTCGAAGATTTTCGCTTGCAAGCCAGGTAGGCTTAACGAAATTCTGGGAAAAATGGGTTGTTCTTTTTTTCCTCGCTAACAG
This sequence comes from uncultured Verrucomicrobiota bacterium, assembly GCA_902615835.1. GTDB lineage: Bacteria > Verrucomicrobiota > Verrucomicrobiia > Opitutales > Seribacteraceae > Seribacter. The sequence goes on along the minus strand of CACMQL010000003.1, from coordinate 62,778 downwards.
TAGTCATCGGCCCATGCCCTGGGCAAAGTACCGTATCATCGGGCAAAGTCATGATTTTCTCCCGGTTGGTTCGCAAGGCATCTTCATAGGAAATCATTGCACCCCCCATCGATCCGGCAAAGATCGCATCGCCAACGACGGCAATCGGTCTCTCGAGCCCTTCGATCACATAGCTCATCCCGCCCCATGCGTGCCCATGTGTGTGTAGTGTGCTCAACGAAAGTCCATCGGTCCTATGCTCGAAGCCTTCTCTAATAGAAGTACATCCATCAATGGCTTCCAATTCATGCACATACACAGAGGGATTCCCTGATCGCTGTCTTAAATCATCAAGGCTTGCAATATGATCGCGATGAGTATGAGTAAGGAATATAGCATTTACTGTTAAACTTTTCTCATTAAGAAAACCTAAAATCGGTTCAACTAAAGGGCCACTATCGAATATCCATGCATTTTTGTACTGTTTATCCCAAACTACATATACATTCACATGCATATCACCAAAGGGCAGATTAAACTGATAGAGGCAATCTACAATTAACAGGCTAGGGCACCACTCCTTTCTGGCTGCCCGCAAAAGTTTTTCAGCATCAAGATTGAGCTCCTTAGCCATCCCTAAAATCAAAGATTCATCTACTCCACCAGTAAGGATAGTTTCCACCTCAGACTTCTCACACTGCAAACGACTCGCCATTTCATTTTTACCAATCCCAATCCCACGCATCGCCTTACCAAGAATATCCTCGTGAAAATCTTCTAAGTTTACAATCATTGTGCAACTATTAAATGATTCATATTCACTGTATGCCAAAGAAAAAAAAGCTCTATATTGTAAGAAAAGAGTTTGATGGCCTTGGCGGAGCTGAAAATGTTGCCAAACATTATGTGGAATATTTTTCCGAAAACTTTAACACACAACTGGTTTATGCCGGGGCAGATTTAGAAAGCTATCGATTTACTGGGAGAGCAGGTCCTGGTTGGTGGAAATCATTGTCTTTCTCAAGCTCGGTCAATCGTTTCTTTTATCCCAAAAAAAATTCAATTACTTTTAGCATGACTCGAGGTATCGCTGGGCATGTTTTTCGGATGGGTGATGGAGTCCATAATTGTTGGCTCTCTCGCAACAATTCCACCTTCTTAAAGCGAATTCTAAACCCTAATCACATTGTCACTCCTAAATTAGAAAAATACTCGATAGAAAATTCTACATGGATTGTACCGAATTCGAAAATGGTCTCGAAGGAAATTGCCTCAGAGTACCCACAAAGTCTGGACAAGATAAAAGTTATTCATAATGGCTTTTCCCCAGATTCGTTTTTTCCGGTAAACGAGAAGAGAAGATTGGCTCTAAAAGAGGAGTTCGGTGCAGATGCTAATGCTTTACATCTGCTTTTCTGTGCCAATGGGTGGAAGAGGAAAGGATTAGCACATGCAATCAGTTTGGTCTCACGAATCAATCAAGAATCTAAGTGCTGCCTTTGGGTAATTGGTCGGGGAGATCAAAAACCTTACTCCAAGCTTTGCGATGCATTAGGAATAGCAAAAAAAGTTTTTTTCAGGGGATCTCAAAGGGAAGTATCAAAATGGTACCAGATGGCGGATATTTTTGTATTACCCACTTCTTATGATCCCTTTTCGAACAGTTGCCTTGAGGCTCTAGCTTGTGGATGCCCAGTAATTACGACCTCCTCTAACGGAGCAGGGGAATGCATTAACTCCCGAAATGGATTGGTTGCAAATTCACCCGAAGCAGTTTTTACTGACCCTTCGGTCCAATGGGCTTTAACAGCTAAGAACCTTGATAGAACTTATATTTCAGAATCAGTTTCTGAGTTCACTATACAAAATGAGATCAAGGTATACTTGGAATTATTAAAATCTAATGATTGAAACTCAAAAGATACCCATTTCAGTCTGTATTTTAGTAAAAAACGAAGGGGACCGATTGATCAAATCTCTGCCTCCACTATCTATTTTCGAAGAAGTCCTTATCTATGACTCTTGCAGTACTGATGATAGCATTAACATATGCAAAGAGTATAATGCCAAAGTCATTCAAGGAGAATGGCTTGGCTTTTCTGAGACCCGCAAAAAGTTATTTACTCAAGCATCCCAATCATGGATTTTCTGGCTGGATGCAGACGAAGTGGTCACTGCTGAACTTTCTAAGGAACTCAGAGCAATAAATTTCGAAAGTTCAGCCTGCGAAGGGTTTGAAATAAACCGTAAGGTTTTCTTTGAAAACCAATGGGTCCTTCATGGTGAGTGGTTTCCAGACTGGAATCTCCGGATTTTCCGTTCTAATTGCTGGGAGATGGAACGCCGTGATGTGCATGAGAATATTATCATAAAAGGAACCACAAAACGGCTTAAAGGTTTGCTGGAGCATCATAGTTATCGCAATTGGAACGATCGAAATTTAAGAATTGAAAAGTATTCCGAACTCTGGGCTCAGATGAAGTTAAAAGAAGGAGTAAAAACCTTTATGTTCGAGGGGGATTTGCGTGCAATTTGGCGTTTCTTTCGAAATTACATTATCAAGTTGGGTTTTCTAGACGGAATACTTGGGTTGAAAGTATCAATATCCATCGCCAAAGAAGTTAATCTAAAATATAAGAGGCTCCACCAATTACATTCTCAGTAATGCTTTCTGATAATAAATTGAAAATCATACATACAGAGGCTTCACCTCATTGGGGTGGGCAGGAGATTAGGATTTTTGAGGAGATGAAATGGTTCCGCGAGCAAGGTCATGAAATGATCCTCGTTGCACCGGAAGATGGCACTCTTTTCAAACGATGCAAAGAAGAAGGCTTTCAAGTAATTTCAGTTTATTTCACGAAGCCAAGAACATTTCTTAATATTCTAAAAATGCTTTGGGTCCTCTGGCGTTTAAAACCCGATGTAGTCGCTACGCACAGTAGTACCGATAGCTGGGCAGCATTGATTGCTGCTTATTTACTGAAAATCAGAAAACGCATTAGGTACCGTCATGTGAGTGCACCCGTAAGTGGAAATTTCCTCAACAAGATGCAATATAAAATATTTGCAAATGGCATAATAACCACTGCTGAATGCATCAAAAAACAAATAAATCAAGATTTAGGAGTAAGAAACGATAGATTACACAATATTTTCACTGGGATTTCTGTTAAAGATAATCTGCCGGATAGAAAATCAATAAGAGCTTTAGTTTGCAAAAAACACAGTATTCATGAAAACGATTTTATCATAGGAATTATTTCTGTAATTAGAGGATGGAAAGGACATAGATACATTGTTCAAGCCTTTGAACAAATTAGCTCAATATTTCCTTCGACTTTGCTTATCGTTGGAGGTGGACCTGGATATAATTCCCTCGTTAAATATCTTAAGAATAGCAAATTAGATCAAGAGAAAATAAAAATGGTTGGTCATCAGGATAACACAACGGAATATTACAGGACTATCGATGTCTGTGCACTGGCTAGCTATAAAAATGAAGGTGTACCGCAATGCGGACTCCGATCAATGTTTGCAGAAACTCCATTTATTGGATCGAATATAGGTGGTATTCCTGAAATTATTTTGGACAACCAAAATGGTATCAATTTTGAATCTAAAGATGTAACAGGTATTGTTGATGCAATAAGAAAATTGGAGGCATCGGAAGAAACAAGAAAAAAAATCATTCAAAATGCCAAATCATGGGTATTAAATAATGCAACATCTGATATTCAGTACAACAAGTGTCTTAAAGTATTTTCGAGATAAAAGCTAAATGTCCTTTTATAGTTTTTATTCTAAAATCAGGCTTCTAAATAAGCATAAATTGGTTGGTACTAAAGAATTCAGCCAACCAGATTCTATCATAATTCCTTTTTATGGATCCGACTTCATAGCAGAGGCTTTGTTAAGTGCTAATTTTGCCTACCAGAATGTTAGTAATTTAAAAGAAATAATTTTGATAGGAGACCAAAGTCCAAGTTTAATAAATGTAAAAATTACGAATCAAATTATTAGGTACCATCAACTTGATATCAAAGTTAAATTACCCAGTAATCATAATTATAGAAAAATTTATTATAGTCGTATATGCAAAATTTTCGCCTCTGAATTTGCTACACACGACAAAATTTTGGTCATTGACTCTGACCTAATGCTATTGCAGTCACCATACTTATTTTGGTCTAATAATGGTGTAACGGGTAGCTTCAGAAAAGGCTCTATGATAGCAAAATTTCATCAATCAGGAGAAAAAAAGTTACCGTCTCCATTACGAAAGACTTATAGACCCTACATTAAGGAACATCTAAATGGAGCATTTATGGCGGCAAAGAAAGAAGTCTGGAGTACTCTTCGAGAGAAATGGCTAAATTACTACTGTGATATTTGGTCCGCACTACCAGACAACCAACCTCCTACTGATCAGTTACCTTTAACCTGTGCTCTCGACCACTTAAATCTCAAAACTTTCGACGCAGGAAATTGGGTAAACTGGCCTGTATCAAAAAATATTGGAGGGCGAACTGCAAAAATGCCAAAAGAAGTTATTGGTGCACATGGAGGATTCCCTTTATCCGAATGGGATCGATATCACTTAGATAAGGACTCATTTCTTAATTTTAAAGACGATGGATATACCCGAAAATCTAGGTACTTAAAGGACTGTGACAGGAGTCAGTAATGAACATATTGCTCATATCACACGGAAGTGCCTTAGGTGGAAGTCCAATATCATTATTCAATATTTACAAACACAAACAAGATAAAGAAATTAATTACCATTTTTGTTTCGGGCAAAGCGGTCCTATATTAGAGCGAGTCAGAAAATTTAATAAAAACACAATTATCATCAGGCATTCTAAGCTTTTCTTGGGAATACCAATGATTTTCAAATTCCTTATTTATATTTATAAAAATGATATAAAAATAATTCACCTTAATACTCTAACATCTTACTATAAATATCCTGCTATTGCATCATTTTTATTGAAAAGAAAAGTTATATGGTTTGTTCGAGAAAATCCAATTGAAAAAAGGTGCGTTAAGCTTAAGTTTTTCATCAATCTAATTGCGGAAAAAGTCATTACTGTCTCACATGATACTAGAAGAAATTTATATTATGTAAAAAATGAACTTATTACAACTATACATAATGGAGTAGACTTAGATTATTTTAATTCAAATGAAGACTTTAAACTACCCGTAGGTATACCTCTCAAACCTTACATACTTACTATTTCTTCTTTCGAAGCAAGAAAAGGGATAATTGATTCAATTAAAGCATACTCAACAAGCAATCTTAGCAAATCTTATAACTTTTTAATCATCGGCGAAGACAGAAGTCCTTCAAAACAATATTTTAACGAAATGACATCACTAATCAATACACTGGGTCTTCAGGATAAAATTCATATTTTGGGGCCGAAAGAGGATGTAAGGCCATTTATTGCTAATGCCTACTTCATTGTATTAGTAAGTTACTGGGAAGGACTTTCGCGAATTTTACTTGAGAGTCTCTCTATGGGCAAAGCAATATTAGCTAGTAAGAATGGCGGGAACAAAGAACTGGTTTTTGATCATTATAATGGAAAGTTAGTAAATGCAGGAGAACTGAATCAAATATCAAAAAACATGGATCGCATGCTTGATCTAAATCTCATCCAAAAGATGTCGAAAAACTCAAGAAGTATATCAGTGGAAAAATTTAATATAATTAAAAAGACAAAAGAATTGGAGGACTTGTACAACTCATTTGTTAAGTAAGGTCATTTCTTTGGGCAATTAATATTTTTCGCCCTAAATATGAGTCACATATAATGGAAAACCCGAAAGATGTAAGCAATTTGCTGACATCATTCATGGTGGATTCACCATTTCTCTCTTCACTGCAGTCGACAGAGACAAAATCGATTTTATCTGATACACCCTCGATACTAGAGATTACTTCAGGTTCGAATCCCTCCGCATCACATTTCAGTAATTTGACGCACCCAATGTCCTTTAAAATCAAATCCAATCTTTTAACCTCAACAGTTTCAATCTCATATGATAAGATATCAGACTTTATAAAAGAAGAATCATTAGTATCGGGTGCACTGTATAGCGTTTTAAACATGTTCTGTGGACCAATTGCTATATTTAGCAATTCAACATTAGGGAAATGAGATAAGTTCTTAGACAAAGAATCAAAGACTTTACTATCGGGTTCTAAGCATATAACTTTGTGAACACTAGGTAAAATATTATAGGCGAAGTCCCCTGTGTTAGCACCTACATCCACTACAACATCAGTACTCTCAATTTTTATGAAACCTTGAGTGTAATTTTATAAAGTTCATTACGTCTGTTTTTTATACCATTCTGATAATAAATCCAATGATTATACGATGGCGTGTGTACAGTATTAATTCCGTCACTAATGCAATAGTTGTAGAAGAGTTTTAACATCACTCCTTTTTTTCTTCCAAGGCGTATATGGCGATTGTGTCGATTAACACGATTTTTTGTTCTAAAATAAAGCGACAATCTTCTAATCATTTTAAAGCATATTATATAAGAGTTTCTTAGCCAAATTTATTAAAAAGCTATTTGTTTTATAAATTCCATTTCGGTTACAGTACCATGTATTTGTTGTAACAGAATCCTGATCTATCCAAAACCTTCTGTGCCCCTTCAACTTTCCAAAGTGCATCATAAATGATGGAACAAAACCCTTGGTTGTTTTGACGCTAAGTTGACCATTATTCCAAACAGCACATGCCTCTTTGAGTTTCAACGCATCAGGACCTCTTGTGGGTTGTAAAATTGAAGCGTCATTAAAAATTTTGGAACCCGAGTTTTTTATGAGATTAAACCATTCCTCTGATTCATTAAGACTTAAATGTTCTGCACTTGCTATACTAGAGTACTTTTCATTCAGAAAACTCTCAAAGAAAATAGGTTTAAGCATAGAGAACGGACCAGACATTCTACCTGGATGTGTACTAACCGCACTAAAATTCATCCAATTATTAGGTAGTGTTTGATGCATGTCACCAAATATGAGGTCTGTATCACACCACCCCCAATGAGATGATGACGGGTTCCCAAAAATTAGAGGCAGGAGCAGTCTATAATCACAACATTTTCTAGAAAAATGTGGGGAATCAACATCGATTCTTATTCTCCCGTTAGTAAGCGAATCGACAGCTAGTTTAAGGTCATTACGAGATATTATTTTGCTATCTATATACTTTGAATCGGTAAATTTTTGATCGGAAAATACACTCCACCTAAAAATACCATGATTCTTCTCAATGGATTTAATCCAAAATGGAAAAAAAGGGGTTGGTTTACCAAACCAAAGCACAAATATTTCTGGTTTTCCCAATGTTACTATAATGAAAGGTTTTTGATGTATTTAGCAATCAAATCTCTTTGTTCCTGGTCTGTGCAATAAAGTTTTGTAAAATCCCCAGACTTAAGGGTATCAAAAATATATGATTTTCGACCACCGCCATCCACTTTTTTAGGCTCAACTATCATACAATTCCCTGTTGGTCTTTGTTCACGCATGTGGCAAGGACCAGCATAAACCAAGGTTGGCACTCCTACCGCGTCAGCAATGTAAGCTGGTCCGCTATCACTGGACACAAATAATGAAAATCGACTAATAAGTTCAGGCAATTGTTCCAGAGAAACTTTATTAATTAAGTTCATGATACGAAAATCTCTTTTGGCAAGAATCTTCTTTAATTTAATCTCATCACCACCAATACCGATAACTGCTATCAAAAAGTTATTTTGGGCAAACTGACTAAAGACCCACTGCCACTCTTCGATGGGTAGGTTTTTCCATTTTGCACCTGCACTCAAACTGACACCTGCAATCTTTAAGTTTTTTTCATTTTGTATCTCATAACAACTGAAATGTCTTAATTTAAGGGATTTTTTGTAAGAAACTTCATCATAATGCTTAATGCATTTTGAATAAGAATCTAGTGTTAGGTGATTCCTTTCGTGTCTTATTAACCTGTCATAAGAAAAAGACAGAATTTTACTAGATAACCCAAAGTCATAAGTTCGAATTGTTGCATTGTAATTAGGAGTGCAAAAAGCACCCAAGAAAAGATTAAATTGATTGGGAAGTAGTACAATTACTTCAGAATATCGTTTTGCAAATAATAATTGTGCCAGTTTTGCCTTCCTAAATAAGTTTTTTCGGAAATTATTTAGCAAGTAAACATATTCTATTCTTTCATCATATCTGGCGAGACTTTCATTCGTTTTGTCGATAACTACATCAAACTTATGACCATTAGAGTATAAAGCATCAAACACACAGGTTGAGTTTATATAGTCACCTATTTTTGCCGTTTGCACGACAAGCTTTCTTGTAGAAGCAGGCGAAAACAACTTCAATGCAAACCTAATTGGCCAAGAAAGAAATAGTACAATTGAATAAATCACAGGAGTGAGTTATAAATACTAAATTACATGAGTGACCACAAAAATCCAGACTCATATAATATAAAGGGACAAACCAACCTTTCAGTTAAATCTGTACGAATCATTTAACCTATGCTGTTTGATATGGTGCAAAGTATCAATTCTGTTTTGGATTTAGGTTGTGAGTGTGGGGGGGGTGGCTTAAAGTTGCAAGCGAACTTGGGGTTAAAGATATATTCGGCATTGATAGAAAATGGACCCCAATCAAAGATCTTTAGATAGATAAAAAATTTTTCAAACACATTAACTTTGAAAATTCGTTCAAATTGAAAAGGACTTTTGATTTAGGCATTTGTCTCGAAGTTGTTGAGCATATTTCCGTAGATTCTGCCTGTGGATTTGTTAATGATGTTATCAAAACTTCGGATGTAATTCTTTTTTCCGGCCGCAATACAAAGTCAAGGTGGCATACACCATATTAATGAACAGTTCCTATCATATTAGAGTTATCATTTCAAAAAAAATGGTTTTGCCACTTACGACCCATTTAGTGAAAGCATTTTCTCAAATAAAAATCTACCATATTGGTTTAGGCAAAATCTTTTGCTCTTTAGTAAATTCCCACTCAACGGAATTCAACCTATTGAGACTCCGAATTCCTACATTCATTTTGAATTGTATGAGAAAAAAATTATTGAAATAAAAAATCTACAAAGTGTAACTGGGAGTTTTAAGCGATTGAGAAAGGCATTAAAAAGAAAGTTATTCATGCAATTAAAATTATGACTAAGTTTTTTTCTCATATACGAGATTTCTTCATTAATAAGTCTCCACTAAAATTTCGAACTGAGAGCAAACTGGATGTCTTGCTGCATAATCGATCTGATTTTCAGTTATATCAGCAAATATTTGTGGAAAATGTTTTTTAATTTTCGGGCAATAGATAAACTTATTAAGAAAAATGAACCTGTGTTCTTTGATCTTGGTGCAAATTGTGGTTTTTTCTCACTACGAACTCTAGATTTTTTCCCAAAAGCAAAAATCCATGCATTCGAGCCTCAAGTAAAAGTAAACAACAAGTTCAAGGAAAATATTAGAGCAAATAACCTCCAAAACAATATATCACTTCATCAATTCGCTATTGCTGATAGAAATAGCATCTCAACATTCTACGAAAACAGGTCGCCTATTTCAGCCTCTTTATCGAAGGAAAAGGTTTCCCGGAGAACTATAAGGAAAAAATACCCCGTTGAAGTTATTTCACTAAATTGGTTTGTTGAAGAATTCAGTGTACCTTCCCCCGATATATTGAAAATCGATGTAGAGGGAAGTGAACTTGATGTCCTTAAAGGTTCAACTGATTTCCTAAATGAAATCTCAATTTTATTAATTGAAGTGCATCCTCCGATTTGTACTGCAGATCAAATAGTGGATTTTCTGCACAGTTTTGCATTTGAAAGAAACAAACGCTTAGAACGATCCCAAAAAGAGGATCAGGATTTAGTTTTTGTCAACCGGAGACTCTTAAATTCTGCAAGTAATTGACTCATAAATAGAGAGATATTCACGAGCAACTTGCTCCCAAGATCTTGTATACACTTCCATTGATTTTTTATTAGAGAGTATACTCTCCAGTTCATTCAACCAAAATTTATTTTTACTTTGGTAGGATAAAGCTGAACTTTTGTATCTATCACTAATAATTTCTGCTGCACCACACTCACTCGAGCAAAGTACCGGAACTCCAAAAGATATTGCTTCAGTTATTACCATACCGAATGCCTCAAGTTTTGCTGGATGAATTAATATGTCAATCGATTCAAAAAGTTTGGCTTTGCCGACTACATATCCCAACAGTTCGTAATTTTTTTCACTGGAAGAAAACAAAGACTGAATTTCCGCTGGACAAGGACCAGCAACTTCAAGCCTTAAATTTGGTCTACTTTTCTTTAATTCTCTCCAGATCTGAAGGACTTTTGATAACCCCTTTCTTTTCCATTCTTTCCCAATAAATCCAATGGTTCCACCGTCTGGCGGAACATTCCTTCCATGTGAGTTTACAATAGGGGCTGTAACTCCTGGATGAATCGCATCCAGTAAATTTTTTTTAACCGCAATATGCTTGTTTGATATTATATCACCAAGCTTGTTGCTTACTGGTACAATTGCTGTTACATGACGTCCCATCAACTCCTTTCTTTCCAACTCTTCGTAAAAATAATTTCTCAAACTTAAGAATCTGAAAAATCGTCCTCGACCATGACCAAACGGGATAGTGTGAAAGGTAGACACATGGTGACTACTCTGCCGTTCGTGACTATGAATAATCCTAGTTTTATGTGGGTTTTCAGCTAACCAATTGCTGACCTTTTGAGAAAATTGATAATGAGAAAACCACCGCGGTTTAATAGTCTCGCCTAGCTCAATAACCTTAATTGAAGGAGAATCTCTGGAAAACGATTTTTCACACAACACAATAACCTCAATACCTAACTTGGATAGTTCGATGGAAAGTTGGAAAACATATTCCTCCATTCCACCAACTGGACCAAATTTCTTCACAATTTGAATGACTTGCACTGTGCCTGTAGGTAAATTACTTAGTCGAAATGAGATCTTTTTTCCTTTGGGCAGACCAAATAATCACAATGCTCCAAGTTGTCGTGAACACCAATGAAATCAATTGCATCTAAGCAATCATAATAACCACCTTTTTTGCTAATTCGAAAAAGGCAGTACTTGTTCTTCTGGAAATACGATTCAATTTTATTCTGCTGATGCAATCTTTGATAATTATCTAATCTGTAAACAGGAAGAATTTCTATTACAAGGTAAGGTCTGTACTTTTGAATAAGCGGTTCCAATGTGGACAAAACATCAAATTCAGCACCTTCCGCATCGATTTTTAGGACATCAACTTTTTCAGATTTAATGGATTCAGGTAGTGCAGAATATGTAAGCAGTGAAACCCATTTCTTTCTTGATTCTGTACGACTTTCGCGAAAATTACTGACAATAGAGCCAAGAGGATCTGCATCATCTCCATAAGTTTCTAGTTCAAGTAATGTATCTTCTACATATAAGCCAATGGGTAATATTGTTGTATCGGATAATTGATTCTTCTTTATCAATTCCTGCAGATAGTAAACACATGTTGGATTTGGCTCAAAACCCACATATGTCCATGAATCGTTTACCGTTTTCAATTTCACTAAGGTTTGACCAAGATTTGCCCCAACATCCCAAAATATTTTACCTTCCGTAATATTAGTAAGCTTTGTAATCAATCCCGACATCCATTTTTCATTACTAAGTCCGACCTTAATGCCATGAATACTGGGAATTTTCAATTTTTTATAATTAAGAGTTCTGGTCACGCTAAAATTCAATAGCTTCTTTACTACATTTGTAGTTTCAGGAAATATTTTCATACTTTTTCTTCATCACCCTGAACACCTCGTCAGAAGTTAGATGATCTATTTTTAATGGATTTGGTGAATGTAGAGCAATACATTCACAACCAAAAAATGGTTTAGTTTTCATTGAGTCAGTTGGTCCAAATAGAACGACCACAGGCGAACCTACCATGTTGGCAAGATGCATTGCCCCAGTATCATTTCCAATTACTAAACCGCACGAAGCTAATTCTTCGGAAAGTTCAGATAAATCTGTCTTTCCTGCATGATCAAAAACATTAGCAGAACACAAGGAAGTCGAAATATCCTTAGTAATTCCTATATCTTTTACGGTGCCATAAAGATGAAAATCAAAACCATTGTCGAAGGATGATAATTTTTCAATCAGCGAAATCCAATTAGAAGATGACCACCTTTTCTCGGGAGAATTTGAGGAACCTGGAACTAACCCAATTTTGAACTTATTTCGCAAAATCTTGGTAAAACGGAGAGGTTCTTTTGAAATTGGTTCCCTTAAACCAAAATACCTTGCCATTTGCTCCCATACTTCAGTCTGGTGCATTTGACGAAATCCATCTCGATCTAATTTTGCTGTATCAAAAGCGTTTGTTAACAATGGTCGCAGTCGATTGGGCAAATTAAGACCAAACCTTTGGCTGGAACCTGAAAGGAAGGCTTCAATATCTCCTCTAAGAGAGTTCGTAAAAAGTAAGTAATTTTCTGGTCTACATTTAAGTTGCTTACGAAAATTCAAGAAATAGCCAAAACCTCCTTTTGGTAATGGAAGATAATCATCTCCCAGTTCAAATTTTCTTAGAAGAGACATATATTGAGGTTTTGCCACAAGAGTAAATCTAACATCGGGTCTTCCTTTTCGGATAGCCAAGAGAACGGGAATTGTCATCAACACATCTCCAAGCCAATTGGGCATTCTGATGAAAAAGTTTGTTCTCCTGCAGAGTGCCTTGCCTACAATAAGTTGCTTCCGCTTATTTAATAATTGATACCTTGATTCAACTCTTGCATGAATTTTCCACTTCCCGTGGGACCATAGCCATTCCGGGCATCCGTCAGTATCAGTTTTCAGAATTCTTTCGAGCAATCTATGAGAATTGGTAGCAATAGATGTTTCATTCCCGTGCGGGATTTCGAAAATCTCCAGTTTAGATTGAAAGAACTTAATTCGCCTTGGAAAAATAAAGACTGGCTTGGCTCCGGTACTTCGAGCAAGAGAGTCGGGCAGGGTGGTGTAAGAAACAAGGCGGTCCAAAAAAAGATCCAAAGTTCCTCTATCACCAGCATTTTGATCAAAAAGGACAACTAACCAATTACCTTCCTTCAAGAAAGATTTAGCCTTCAGCAACCCCTCTTTCCTGGAAAAAGTCACGAGTCCAGTGGAGTTCCTTGCGGATTCGATCCATTGGTCAAGTTTGGGGCTTCGATTCGGTCTAAAGATTGCGCCAAGCCTTTTACCAGCAAATGGACGAAAGTTTGGGGAGGTTGCAAGTGTTTCAAATAGCGCAAAGTGAGGAAGTAAAAAAAGAACCGGAGTTTTCAATTTCTTAAGTTCAAATAATTTTTTTTCGGTATTTTCAGAATACAAGACTGAACTACTCCACCTGCTTTTTGACATAAAAGGATATGTAAGCGAAAAGAAACCCATTTCTAACATTCTGGCCACAGAGATTCTAGCCACTCTGTGAATTTTATCATCGGTCCATTGTGGGAATGCATACCTAAGGTTTGAAAGTAAAGTCTGTTTCCTGGAAGTAGGTAAAATAGAGAAGAGTTTTGCCAGCAGTGAAACAATCTGCTCCAAAGTAGATGTATTGAGATGAGCAAAAATGAAACCAAATGTTTTTATAAAAAAAACCATTCTGAATTATAAGTAAAATTTGTACTTAATTGAATAGAATACTTATAGTTAAGCCATCCTCGCTCGGAGATGTCGTGCACGCCTTAAGAGTTGTTCGGCAAATAAAAGTAAAATTTCCAAAATGTGAGATTCACTGGGTAATCAAGAGTGGACTGGAAGGCATATTAGAGTCAGTTAAATGGATAGACAGGTATTTTATTTTTAAAAGAGGTAAAGGCATAATAGCTTACCTTAGTTTAATTTCTGAAATTAGGAAGTTCGAATATGATTACTGCCTTGATTTGCAAGGTTTATTGCGAAGCTCAATTATCACTAAATCCTCCAAGTCTAAGTTGAAATTAGGCAGATCGGATGGGAGGGAATTCTCAACGCTTTTTTACAAGACTGTAGAATCGAAATTCAAAAATCTAGAAGTTCATGCGATTGACCGACTGACCCCTTTTTTATCTGAGCTTGGCATCATTAAATTTGACGAAAGTTTACCTTTGGATCTCAAAGCCAATTCAAGGGTAAAAAATACTGTTCAGGCAACAAGCATCATTTTGTTCCCTGAGAGTAGGCGAAATGAGAAAATTTGGCCTTTTTTTGAAGAATTAGCTAACTGGATCCTAAAAGAATATAATTTCAATGTATTTATTGCAGGGAATCACAAAGATAATAGATTCTCTGCGTGCCAAGATCTTCGCGGAAACATAGCCCTTGGAAATCTTCCTGAAGTTGTTAGCAATGCTTCGTTAATTATCTGCAACGATAGTGCTCCTTTACACATTGCCTCGGCATTGCGAAAAAAAATGATAGCTTTATTCGGACCAACTGAACCAATTAAGTATGGACCATACCCAATCGACCATCAGAATAATATAATTATTCGTTCCCCAACCCGCAGAATTGACGAAATTCAAATAGGTGATGTAAAAAGTGCGATAAAATGCTTGTTAAGCGACAATACTAATACGACAGATTAAATTGATTTTTACAGTTCAGCCAAAGACTGATTCTATTTAATTTTAAACATGATTGATATTTCCTCACTCAGAAATAACCCAGATGGTTTGCGATTTGCAATTTCACGTAAAAAATTTGAATGCAATTTGGACGCAGTTGTTGAGGCAGACCTAAAACGCAGGGAAGCGATTTCGGTCGCGGAGCAGGCAAGAGCAGGGCAGAAAGCGGTAAACAGTGAAATGTCGCAGTTATCCAAGGGTTCACCGGAGTTTCTCGCCAAGGTTGCAGAGATGAAAGAATTAGCTGCCAAGGTTAAGGAATTGGAAGCCATTTCCAGGAAGGCGGACGAGTCCTTCCAGGAGGCACTCATGACCGTCCCAAATCTCCCCCACGAATCCGTACCTGATGGCAAGGGGGAGCAGGATAATCAAACTGTATCTACTTGGGGAGATATCGAGGGTGAGTTTCCGAATTCCATTCCTCACTTCGACATACCCTGGTTCGATCAAATGATTGATTTTCCTCGTGGTGTTAAAGTTACAGGAGCAGGCTTTCCTTTTTATATGGGTGAGATGTCCCAACTGGTTCGTGCCTTGATCAACTTCTTTTTGGAGGAAGCAGGAAACAATGGATATGAAGAGGTGCATTCCCCAATCTTGGTGAATGCAGCCAGTGCAACTGCTACCGGCCAACTCCCCGACAAAGAAGGGCAGATGTATCTTGATCAAAACGAGGAGGTTTACCTTATACCTACTGCAGAAGTTCCAGTGACTAATTTCTTCCGGGATGAAATTCTTTCCGCTGAGCAGTTACCAGTCAAGAGATGTGCATACACTCCTTGCTTCCGCAGGGAGGCGGGAAGTTGGGGCAAGGATGTACGAGGCCTTAACCGGTTGCATCAATTTGACAAAGTAGAACTGGTAAAATGGACTCATCCGGAAGAAAGTTTTGAAGAACTTGAAAAATTAAAAACTGATGCCGAAGGGCTTTTGCAAAAACTCGGTTTGCCATACCGAGTGCTGCTGATTTGTTCGGGTGATATAGGGTTTCCTCACTCCAAGCAATACGACCTCGAAGTATGGGCAGCAGGGCAAAAAAGATGGCTCGAAGTTTCAAGTTGCAGTAATTTCACTGATTTTCAAGCAAGGCGTGCCAATATTCGATTTCGTGGAGAGGACGGAAAACCAAAGCCATTACATACCCTCAATGGGTCCGCATTGGCGATCCCTCGCGTTTTGGCTGCTATTCTCGAAAATAACTTGCAGCCAAATGGTACTGTAAAAGTACCATATTGCCTTAATAAATGGTTTCCGGATCAATATATCGGAAATAAAAATGTATCGTAATGTCCTCATCTTGGGCATTTCCTAAAGCATTGGATTTAGAGTCATTATTTGCTCAAATTCAGGTAAAGGACAGAATTCCGAACGGAATTTTAGAAATTCTTGATGATTGTAAAGAGGATCAAAAGTGGGCGATTGCCTGTTCGGGAGGTGCAGACTCAACCTTTTTGACATTTTTGCTTTTTTATAAATTTCCAATCTTGAGAGATCGTTTAGTGCTTTGTCACTTTAATCACAGACTTCGCGGACAGGATTCAGAATCAGATCAAAAATTTGTTAATGATATAGGAAATCATTTAGGGATTCCTTTTACATCCGAGATTCAGAATTCTTACATGAAAAAAGATGAGGCATCACTCAGGGATAAAAGGATGGAATTTTTCAAGGATGTGGCTACGAAAAAGACCCTATGTCATATATTTTTGGGTCATCATGCCGATGATGTAGCTGAAACATTTTTATGGAGACTGCCCCGATCCAGCACCGTATCTGGACTTAATGCTCCAAAGCCAGTCACCATTCATGATAACCTCCTTTTGATTCGACCTTTACTCAATTTCTCTCGAATGGAAATCAGAGATTTTCTCATAAAATCAAAGATACCATGGCGCGAGGATCAAAGTAACAAGGAAGGTAAGCATTTGAGGAATCGGATTCGCAGTCATGTCGTTCCTCCTTGGAAAGATTCCTTTGAACGCGACTTCCATCAAGGTATTTCAAAAACAAGGGAACTTCTGGAGCAGGATGCAGATGCTTTGGATTCCTATGCAAATAAAGCTTATCGGGATTGCAAAAACGGCAAGTTAATCAAAATCGACTGTTTCAATACACATCCAATTGCAATCAGAAGGAGAATTATTCGTCTTTGGCTTACAGAATCTCTCCCCTTTGGATTTTCTTTTGATGGAAATGAAAACGAAATTTTAAAACAGATCAAAGTTGGAAAAATCAGTACAACTGACCTGCCAAACAACCTAAGGGTTGCAATCAAAGATGGATTACTCTCAGTTGGTAGTTCGATATATCAAAAATCACGAATACCAATAACATCTTTACCTTTAGAACATTCAATATTCTTTCCAAATGGAAAAAGACTAAAGGCTTTACCGCTGTCAGCAAACTGCCAGAGTGTGAAGAATGCTGTAGCGAAAAAAGTTTCTGAATCGAAGGAAGCTTACATTTCTGCCCAAAGGATAAAATTACTCGTTAGATCAAGAAGGGAAGGAGACAAATTGCACATCCTCGGATCAGATGGAAGTAGCAAAGTAAGCAAACTAATGATCGATAGGAAATGGACACACCAAAGAAAAGAGGAAACACCGCTCATTGTAAATACACTTGGGGAAATACTCTGGATCCCCGGTTTTCCTCCCTCAGAAAAGTACAAAATAATTGCCTCAACAGATAAGGTAATCCATTTGACTTATGAGTAAGCCCAAACAGAATGATAAACGTGAGTGACAACGAAAACAAAAATCAATCAACCCAGCCCAAAAGCTTTAATCCAAAAGTCTTGTTCATATGGCTCGCAATCCTTGCAGCAATCATAGGGTTAGTGTTGGCACAATCGGGTGAAATTGCTCCCAGTCAGCGTGCACTTAGTTCAGTCGACGATTTGCTATCCGCAGCGAAGGATGACCGAATCGAAAAAGCAGTCATACAAAGCGATCCAAAAGGGGGTGAGGAATGGTATGTGGTCAACGGCAAGGTACTTAACCCGGCATTTGAAATTGACGAAAATCAATACAAAACGCTTCCATTTGTAGTAAAGGGAAGGATAACTGAATCTGATTACAAAGATCTAAGATCTTTACTTGGTGGGCGATTAGTCGAAGAACCCTCCAGCACTATTTGGACGGATCTACTCTTCAGCTTGCTACCGTTTTTACTTATTATTGGTTTGTTATATTTTTTATTTGTCAGGCAGTTACGTATGGCTGGAAAAGGTGCCCTAAATTTCGGTAAAAGTAAGGCAAAAATGCTTACCCGGGAAAATGAAAAAGTTGTTTTCAAGGATGTTGCGGGGTGCGATGAAGCCAAGGAAGAGGTATCCGAAATCGTTGACTTTCTCAAAGACCCCAAAAGATTTCGCAAGATTGGCGGGACTATCCCCAAAGGAGTGCTGATGGTAGGACCACCAGGTACAGGAAAGACACTTCTTGCCAAAGCGGTTGCTGGAGAAGCTGAAGTCCCCTTTTTCAGCATCAGTGGATCTGACTTCGTTGAAATGTTTGTCGGTGTGGGTGCTGCCCGCGTTCGGGACATGTTTGAACAGGGTCGAAAAAGTGCCCCCTGTCTTATTTTCATTGATGAGATTGACGCGGTTGGGCGTCAGCGTGGTGCAGGTTTAGGTGGTGGAAATGACGAGCGTGAACAAACACTCAATTCGCTTTTGGTGGAGATGGATGGTTTTGATGGGCATGAAGGTGTCATCATTATTGCTGCAACTAATAGACCTGATGTGTTGGATAATGCTTTATTAAGACCGGGGAGGTTTGATCGCCAGGTTGTTATCGATTTGCCAGACCTTGAAGGGCGGGAAGCAATTCTCAAGGTTCATGCAAAGAAAATAAAACTTTCTGAAGATGTGGAGCTTACCTCTCTTGCTAGGGCAACCGCAGGTTTCTCCGGTGCCGACCTTGCCAACCTGCTCAACGAAGGTGCTCTCATTGCTGCCCGTCGCAGGAAAAAAGTTGTCGAGCGTATTGATTTGGACGACGCTCGTGAAAAAATTTCTTTTGGTCGTGAAAGAAGGCGAGTCATGGATGATGAAGATCGTAAAATCATCGCTTATCATGAGGCCGGCCATGCGATTGTTCAGGCAAAAATAGATGACGGACTTCTACCCATTCATAAAGTCACTATCATCCCTCGAGGACAAAGTTTGGGAAGTACCATGTTTACACCCAAGAAAGATATTTTAAATCACAGTAAACGCAGGGTTCTTAACCAGGTCTGCTGTGCGATGGGCGGAAGGGCGGCTGAAGAAATCGAAATAGGCGACATAACCAGTGGTGCTGCCGGTGACATCCGCATGGCAACCAACATTGCCAGAAGCATGGTATGTGATTGGGGCATGAGTGATTTGGGCATGATTTCCTTTGGCGATAAACAAGATCAGGTCTTCTTAGGGAAAGAACTTAGCCGTGCTCAAAATTACAGCGAAGAAACAGCCCAAAAAATTGACATCGCAATCAAAACGATCATCGACGATCAATATAACCGTGCTCGTACAATCCTTGAGGAAAATGCTGAAGCTTTGCATATGTCAGCTGAAGCTCTTCTTGAACATGAGACCATCGAGGGAAAACACATTCACGAGATTCTGGATCACGGCAAAATTATTTCCCCGATCATAAACTCCGCAAATACTGCCATGGAAAACGAAGAAAATAGCGTTGAGGAGCCTGATCAGGAAACTAAGGAAAGCGAATCTAAGGAGGATGACATGGACCCAGGGGTACAACCTGCTGGTGTCCCCGCCTAAGTCTGCTGACAAAATTCTTGTCATTTTCTATCTGAATCATTATAGCACTTGCCATATGAGCAGGCATCCAAGTTTCAAACCCCCTGGTGGACTAACCAAAAAAAGAAATGTTCTCAAGCGTTTCGAACGCGTTGAGCTACTTCGTAAAAGAGGTCAGTGGAAGGTAGGAGACCGAGTAGTTTCCTTAGTTAAAACCAAGCCAGCGGATTAATTCCCTTGCCCAACCCATTTGCCATACGCTGTGCTGGCAGATGCTTTCCATGTTATCCACTGCGGCAGATCATATTCGTGCAGCAGCAATACAGCATTTTCGACTTCTTTAGCTTTATCCCCAGATGCTTTTATTTCTACTTTCCACTCCTTTTCTTCGCAAAGCTGATCTTCCCAAAGATAATATGAAGTTATGGGACCAATCACTTGTGCGCAAGCAATCAACTTTTTCTTTAATAATTTCCGACAACATTCCTGAGCTTTTTCTTGGCTCGAAAATGTTGTACTTGCGATCATGATTTCTTTTTTCATTTTTCTTAATTTTTCATATGATCCTACCTAATCAAATCCCTAATTGAACCCATTCATTCCTATTACCGTGAGAGACGAATACCTAAAAGAAGCCCAACAAATCGTTCATGATCCAAATACTTTAATCAATATGGTCTCAAGAAGGTCCAAGCAACTTAAACATGGAAGTAAACCTTTGGTTGAATCTCTTGAAAAACTTGAACCAGAAGATATCGCACTCAGAGAAATTATTGAAGGAAAGATTTCCTATCAGGAATGGCAGGAAGAAGATATTAGCTAGTCATTTTTCTGTCCCTTGGTACGAAAGGCTGGAATGACAGCCAAAAAAAAATCAGGCAAACAATTGCCCCTCATTACTAATACCAAGGCAAGGCATAAATTTACCCTTGGTGATAAGCACGAAGCCGGAATTCAGCTTTTGGGAACCGAAGTTAAATCAATACGGTTGGGCAATGCACAAATATCCGAATCATTCGCCCGCTTTGTCAAAGAAGAATTATATTTATATAATGCCCACATTGCAGAGTACGAGTATGGCGGTGATCAAAATCACGAGCCACAAAGACCCAGAAAACTCCTCCTGAAGAGGAAAGAAATTGATAGATTAAAAATCGATATAGAGGCTGCCGGTAAAGCAATCGTGCCCCTACGACTTTATTTCAAGGAAGCTATAGTCAAATGTGAAATTGCCGTCGGCATGGGAAAAAACCAACGAGACAAAAGACAGGATCTGAAGAAAAGGGTTGCGGCTCGTGAAGCCGAACAAGCACTCAAAAAGTCACTCCGTCGATGATTGAGATAATTTTATACCAACCTGAGATACCTCAAAACACCGGAAATATTGGTCGTCTCTGCGCATTCAATGGATGCAGGCTTCATTTGGTTCACCCACTTGGGTTCACCATTAATGACCGTAACCTCCGGCGAGCAGGCATGGACTACTGGGCTGATCTTGATGTGATTGAACATCAAGAATGGAAAGCATTTCTTAATCACCCTTTACGCCCCCAGAGAATACATCTTTTAACAACCCACGCAGAACAAACCATATGGGAGGTAAATTTTAAAAAAGGGGAGGGACTTTTATTTGGCAATGAAGGGTATGGAGCTCCCGATTTTATCCACCAATGGGTTGATTCAAGAATTCAAATACCCAAATACAATGATAAGTTAAGATCCTTAAACCTGGCCGTTGCCGTTGGCATAGCAAGTTATGAAGCTCTGCGGCAAATAAACTAAAGCAAGGTGATGTTGGCGGAACCAATTGCTTCAGTTGTTCTTCCTTATCGAAATTCAGAAAAGACGCTGGAACGGTGTTTAAATTCGATTTTAAAACAGAATTTTACCTGCTGGGAACTCTTGGCCATCAATGATCACTCTACAGATTCTTCGGAAGAAATCGTTTTAAGAAAGATGAAATCCGATCATCGAATCTATAATCTTAAAAACAAAGAAACTGGCATTGTTTCTGCCTTAAATCTTGGACTAGAGAAGGCAAGAGGTGAAATCATTATTCGTATGGATTCCGATGACTCAATGAATTTGAAAAGGGTTGGTGAACAGGTTCGCTTCCTTGAGGCAAACCCAAAAACCGGTCTGGTCGCGTCCAAGGTGTCTTATATTTCAGATAGTGCAGAAAGTTTTGACGGCCGAGGGTATGCTTTTTATGTCAAATGGCTCAATCAAGTGATGGCAAGTAATGAGATTGAAAACCACCGGTTTGAGGAAAGCCCGCTCGCTCATCCTTCAGTTGCGTTTCGGAAATCGATAGTACTAATTAATGGTGGTTACAGGGAAGGAGATTTTCCGGAAGATTATGAACTTTGGTTAAGATGGTTATCCATGGGAATAACGATGGCGAAAATTGACTCCGTTTTGCTTTACTGGTATGATTCACCATCTCGTTTATCAAGGCAGGATAAAAGATATTCCCAGATGGCCTTCCAAAAAATTAAGGCGGAATATTTTTCTATTTGGATTAGGCAAAAATCTATGGGCAATAGAAAACTTTGTGCTTGGGGGACAGGCAAAGTGGCCAAAAAGCAGATTCTTTGGCTAAACAACCATGGGGTAAAGATAGAAAAATATTACGAAGTTAATCCGAAGAAAATAGGCTCTACTTACCAAGATTCCCCTATTTGTCATTTCAACGAAATTAATTCTTCTGGTACTGAATTTATAATTATACTTTACTGCCCAAGATCAGCGAAATATGAGATCCGTAAATTTCTTGAGAACAAAGACTTAAAAATAGCAAAAGACTTCCTCTTCCTTGGCTAGGATTAGGAGAATCGGACTTTTCAGCTTGCTTGAAAATCTTGGTCTCATCTAAATGGTAACATGAATACACCCTGCTCTTTTTTGATTGTATGGCTAGTCGCCCAACTAACGGTGAATGCAGAGCCACCAGCTGGTTTTGTTTCTCTTTTTAATGGTGAAAATCTGGATGGTTGGTGGGGAGCAAAAACCGAGGATCCAGATATATGGATGAATCTTTCAACCCATGACTTTCAAAAAAAATGGGAAGCCAGTCAGATCGACATTCATAAACATTGGTCCGTGCAGAAAGGCGAACTGGTCAATGACGGTCAGGGACTTTTTTTGACGACTGAGAAAAATTACGCAGATTTTGAACTCCTGCTTGAATATAAAACGGTGGCCGGGGCTGATAGTGGTATCTACTTGAGAGGAATTCCTCAGATCCAGATTTGGGATACCACCAAAGAAGGGGGCAAATGGAAACTTGGGGCCGAAAAAGGTTCGGGCGGTCTTTGGAATAATGGGCCTGCAGAAACACGAGGGAGAGACCCATTGGTTAAAGCGGACAATCCATTTGGCGAATGGAATAAATTTCACATAACCATGCGAGGAAACAAGGTCACCGTTTTACTTAATGACAAACTGGTGGTGGATGAAGCTCCGCTCATCAATTACTGGGATCGAAAAACTCCTATTGACCAAAGGAAGCCCCTTCGTGACAAAGGTCCGATTCAATTGCAGACACATGGTGGCGAGATCTGTTGGAGAAATATATACATCAAAGAAATCAAAGCCAGTTGTTGCGATCCGGGAGATGAAGTTGGATATGTTTCGGTTTTCAATGGAAAGAATCTTGATGGTTGGATGGGACCCTTATCGAATTATGAAGTCAAGGACGGAGCTATTTCTTGCCTAAAGGGTAAAGGGGGCACCATTTACACGAAGAGAAAATTCAAGGACTTCTCCGTGAAACTTGAGTTTAAGCTTCCAGCGGGAGGAAACAACGGTTTGGCGATTCGTTATCCAGGTAATGGTAACGCTGCCTATCATGGCATGTGTGAGCTCCAGGTTCTAGACAACACACATCCTCGCTATGCCAAGCTTGATCCAAGGCAGTACCATGGTTCCGCTTATGGGATTGCGGCGGCTAAAAAAGGATTTCTTAAAAAACCAGGAGAGTGGAACCAACAGGAAGTAATTGTTCGCAATTCCCATATCACGGTTTTCCTAAATGATGAAATTATTCTGGATGCAGATCTTGCCAAGGTGAATAGTTTCATGGCAAACAAAGAACATCCGGGACTTTCCTTACAGGAGGGTCATTTTGGTTTTGCTGGTCACAACGATCCCGTTGCCTTTCGGAACATTCGTATCAAGGAATTATATTGATTTCCGCTTTTTTATCACTGGGTTAAAGCGGTTCAACTACATGTTGCCTGCATGCAGTAACATTCGAATAAGCATTACTTCACAAACCAAAAAAATTATGGTAACCAAACAGGATACCCAAAAAATCTTGCCATATAATTTATAATTTCGTCCAAAAAAAATCATCGGAAGTAATCCTAATCTCAGTAGGCATAGGCTATTTAAAGCTACGAGAATCCAACCGATGTAATATTGCCAAGAGGGCATTATTCTTTCTTTTCCGCAGATGAGCTGTTTGGCATTTAAAATTCGAGTTAGAATTAATCTATAACTCAATTCCTTTGTCAAGGAATTGAAAAAAGTGCATATATTCAATGAACTGTTCTTCAAAAGGCCGCATGAAACTTCTTTATGACATACAAGAATCTTGTAATCGAAGACTTCAACAAATGGGCTTTCCCGCTGAGAGCTATCTGCTTCCAGGGGGACTGGGGATTAAATTCACGGGACAACCTCCACCAAATTTACATGATTTATATGAACTTCCGATCATTGAATGCGATCTTTCTGTACTGGAAAATTTCGATCTACAATCTCTAAATCCTGAAAAAATTTCTTCACTTGTTTTACCCCACAAAACTAAAATACCTTTCACGGAATTAAGTTCATTCAATCTGGTGAGATTAAAAGCATTTGCAACAGCATCCACTGATTTTGAAAAATTGGCAGGACATCCCTTGGAAATTCTTGAACTCCCAAATTCGTCGCTCCAGGACATTCGTTTTTGTGAGAAAATGCCTTTACGAATTCTCAATCTTGCAGGTGCTCAAATCAGCCGATTTCACCCCTTAAAAAAAGCCAAGCTTACCATTTTAAATCTATTTAAAACGCGGATTGAAGAGATGAATGAATTGAACTGCGAATCAATGGAAGAAATCGTGCTCTCCGGTTCACCCATTAGCAACATCTCATTCCTGACGGAAGCAAATAAATTGCGAAAAGTTGAAATTAGAGGGACTCCCATCAATGACTTATCCCCCTTAGCAAACTGTCCTATTGAGGAACTTCACTTGCCCGGATCACATGTGAAATCAATAGATTGCTTGGCCTACTTACCCATAAAAACATTGAACATTATAGGGATCGCTTTAAAGGACATACATTGCTTATCAACCTTGCCCCTCAAATCCCTTGCAATTTCACCCGAAGTGTTGATGAAGGAAGATTACGAGTTTTTAGCAAACCTTAATATCCAGTTCCTCCGGGGTCCGGGTGATCCACCCGCTCAAACGGCGGAAGAATTTTTTTACAAGCACACCAATCCTTCAGACCTTGAATAATCAAATTTGATTCCAATCTTGTCCTGTATGCTTGTAGAATATAGAATATTTTCGTGGCAAAAAATTCATTGGCTAATCTTAAAGACTATTATGATGTCGTGGTAATAGGAAGCGGTCTGGGTGGGCTTACCGGAGCGAATTGCCTGGCCAAGCAAGGTCATTCTGTACTCTTGCTCGAACATCATTATCAATTCGGCGGTTTGGCCACTTGGTTTAAAAGAGCGGGGGGTCACATATTTGATATTTCCCTGCATGGATTCCCTGTGGGAATGATCAAATCCTGCAAACGTTATTGGACAAAAGAAATCGCCGATTCAATCGTGCAGCTTAAAAACATTCGTTTCATCAATCCCCAGTACGATCTCAAAACAACTTTCGACCGCTCTGATTTCACTAAAATTTTACAGTCCAGTTTCAATATAGCTAAATTTAAGGTGGAAGAATTTTATGACCATCTGGCCAACATGGATTATTTTGCCAATGATAAGCGCTCAATAGGCGACCTTCTGGAAGAGTTTTTCCCTGGGCGAAATGAAATCAAGCGACTTCTTCTCGAACCAATCTCATACGCCAACGGATCATCCCTTTTGGATCCTGCTATAGCCTACGGCATTGTCTTTTCAAACTTCATGAAAAAAGGGATATACACATTCAAGGATGGAACGGACTCCCTCATAAAGAAAATGGTTAAGGAACTTCGGAACAATGGGGCTGACTTGCGAAGACAGTGCTTGGTCGAAGAAGTTACAACCAGTCGAATAGGCGAACAGCATAAAGTGGAAGGAGTCGTGGTAAACGGGAAGAAGATTCATTGTGGAGCCGTTCTTTCAAATGCTAACCTGAAAAATACGATTGAAAAATTATTTGGATTATCCAAATTGCCCAAGGAGTTTGCGGAGCAGGCAAAATCTGTTCGGTTAAATTCGACTTCCTGTCAAGTCTACATCGGCTTGAAAAAAGGAGTTTCCATACCCGATGTGGGAGATCTCATTTTTACCTCTGAATCCAAGTCCTTTTCGACCGATGAACTCACAAGCTTTAACACCAGTAGTAGAACATTTTCCGTCTATTATCCTGACACCAGACCCGAACGCAAGGAGCCAAGATATAGTATTGTTGCCTCAATCAACGCAAAATGGCAAGACTGGCAAAACTTATCAGATGATGAGTATGCGAAAGCCAAAGAAAGACTCTGTGAAGAATCCGTTGTTGCTCTTGAAAAAATAATACCTGGAATTCGCACAAAAATTGATCATTTGGAAGCAGCCACTCCCCGTACCATTAAGCATTATACACGTCATGCGTCCGGTGCTTCATTCGGCACCAAATTTGAAGGACTCGATGTTTCTTCACAATTGCCTGATCACGCTCCCGGGCTTTACCACGCGGGTTCTGTCGGAATTATTATGTCCGGATGGTTGGGTACGATCAACTATGGGGTTATTACGGCAAACAAGATTGATCGATTTCTGCGGGGAAAATAATCTTGTCCTCACAAGGGTTAGCTCTTTGCTTAAAGTTCTTGCTTCTTAAATAAATCCTCAATCACAGTACAGCACTTAAGCAAATGGAAGAAATTCATAGAAGGATTCCTCACCGCTCGCCCTTTCTATTCGTCGATCGAATTGTTGAAATTAACGATGAAGACGCCACCTGTGAATTAAAAGTTCGTGAGGACCTTGACATATTCGATGGTCACTATCCCAATAATCCTCTTTTCCCGGGTGTCCTTTCCTGCGAGTCCGTTTTTCAAACCGGAGCGATTTTTTTATCCAAAAAGATTGGAGAAGATGCCTTAAATAATGAATCAGTTACTCCGGTTCTTTCACGCATACGCGATGCTCGCTTCAAGAGGATGATTAAACCGGGAGACTTGCTTGAAATCAGAGTCTTTCTTCAGGAGCAGATCGGAAAGTTTTATAATCTTCGAGGAGAAATTCGCCTGAAAAACAAGGTTGCAACCACCGTTTCATTCGCTCTTGCTCTTGTTGAAGAAACCCCAAATTCCTGATGTCCGGTTTTTTAGGAATTTCTGGAAAAACTTTCCTAATTTCCGGGTTTGCAAATCGGAAAAGTGTTGCCTGGAACACTGCAGAAATTCTTGAAAGGGAAGGAGCAAAAATCATCTACATAGTTCGGAGCCAAAAAAGAGAGGCGGAACTGCTAATTCTAAAACCAGAAGCTAAGATACTGGTTTGTGATTTTGAGAAATCGGATCAAGTTGACTCCCTATATCAGTTGATTTCCCAGTTCGACTCTGAATCCATTCATGGAATTCTTCATTCTATCGCTTTCGCCAACTACTCCGAAGGTGTCCAACCTTTCCATCAGACTAAGTTAAAGGATTATCTTCAAGCCACACATATATCTTCTTTTTCCCTGATTGAACTAGCCAATGCTTGCAAGACTGCCCTGTCACAAAATGGTTCGGTGGTAACCATTGGCATCTCATCCACGGAAGTAACAGCGGAAAATTACGGTTTCATGGCTCCCATAAAAGCCTCCCTCGAAGCAAATGTCCGTTACTTGGCAAAATCATTTTCAGCTTTTAGTTCCGTTCGATTTAACTCCGTAAATGCAGGGCCACTCAAAACCTCTGCTTCGGCCGGTATTCCGGGGTATTTGAAAAATTATCTTTTCGCTGAAAAATTAACCTTCCGGAAAAAAGCACTCCTAACGGAAGAGGTCGCTAACACTGCCGTTTTTCTTCTCAGCAATGCTTCTTCTGGAATTAACGGACAGGGAATCGTTGTCGATGCGGGAATGGGCTTGAATTATTTTGACAAGGATGTGGTGAATTCCGCTATGGAAATGAAATGATGAATTTCAATCAAGTCGTTGTTGAAAAAATGGCTTATTCACTCCCTCCGCATATCGTGTCCTCAAAGGAACTGGAGGGCACTCTAGCCCCCCTTTATCAACGCTTAAACCTACAAATAGGTCGACTAGAATTGATGACTGGCATTGAGGAGAGAAGGTTTTGGGACAGCCACCAGCAAGCCTCTCAATCCTCAGCCGAAGCCGGGATTAAATTATTAAAGGAAGGAGAGATTGATCCCAATGCAGTTGACCTGCTAATACATTCAGCGGTTTGCCGGGACCGACTGGAGCCTGCAACCGCATCTTATGTTCATAATTTAATGGGCTTAGGGCAAAATACTCAGATTCTTGATGTATCCAATGCTTGTCTGGGATTTCTTAATGCCCTGATTCTCGGGGGAAGCATGATCGAGCAGGGGATGATTGACAGAGCCATCATCGTGGCAGGAGAAAACGGTAAACCTTTGGTTGATGAGACCGTTCGACTCCTCAATGAAAGTAAATTTGATCGTAAGCAAATAAAGCCATACTTCGCCAACCTGACCATTGGTGGGGGTGCAGTGGCATGGTCGATTTGTAGGGAAAACAAGACAAATTCATGCCTCCCCAGACTCTCACAATTCGCCAGTTCGACGGACACCAGCCATAATAAACTATGCGAGGGAGACCAGTCCATGGGTGGAATGCTTATGCAAACGGATTCTGAGGAACTTCTGCATGCCGGTATCAGGGTGGCAACCCACGCATGGAACAAATTCCTGCAAGTCACCAACTGGAATCCGCAATCACCCCAGCTAATCGTGACTCACCAGGTGGGGAAAGCCCATCAGCAGGAAATTGAAAAAGCTTTGGGTTATGATTCACGAAACAGCTTCAACACCTACAAATCACTCGGAAATTGCGGCTCCGTTTCTTTACCAATCACCTACACATTGGCCTGTGAGCAAAATAAGGATTTCCCACAGATGAAATCCGCCTTACTTGGAATTGGCAGTGGTTTGTCAAGTCTCATGCTTGCTCTGAATAATTGATGGACCTCACAGATTCAATTCGAAGGGAATATCCTTTTGATGGAAATTACTACGGCCTCAAAAATGGATTCAAAGTTCATTATCTTGATGAAGGAAACCCCGAAAATCCGCCTACCATTTTCCTGCACGGCAATCCAACCTGGTCCTTCTTTTACCGTAACCTCATTTTATCTCTAAGAGATCAATTCAGGTGCATTGCTCCAGATCATCTGGGGTGTGGTTTCTCGGATAAGCCTTCGTCGAAGAACTTTATTTACGATCTAAAGAATCACAGTCTCAATCTGCTCGAATTGATTGAGCATCTGGGTCTCAGGAAGTTCAATCTCGTGGTTCACGACTGGGGTGGTGCTATCGGTCTATCCGCATTTCGCAAGGATTTTTCTAGAATTAATAAATTGATTCTTTTGAATACGGCTGCCTTTCTTTGTGATGATGTTCCTCGGCGCATCCAATTATGCCGAATACCATTGATTGGAGAAATTTTCGTGAGGCAATTTAATGGATTCGCTTTGCCCGCAACCTGGATGGCGACTGAAAAAGGCTTGTCTACGGGAGCAAAAAAAGGATTTCTTTACCCCTACCAAGACTGGAAAAGCAGGGTGGCCATCTGGAGTTTCGTCCGTGACATTCCTCTCGAAACCCATCATCCGACCCAAAAATTCCTCCAGGAAACTGAACTGGCACTTTCCCAACTTTCTTCTGTTCCGGTACTCGCCTGCTGGGGAATGAAGGATTTTTGCTTTCATCCCGGTTTCCTGGCTCAATGGAAGGAACGAATCCCCCATATCCAAACACTCACCAGTGACGATGCTGGTCATTACTTATTGGAGGATGCTTTTGATTTTTTCATCAGTAAAATCCAAGCTTTCCTTAGTTAATTATCCGCTCTGCACACTTGCAATTTTGTCATTACAATGATGTGTTAGAACTGTGGAACCAAAAAAAGGCAGGCTTCGCAGCCGTGAGGAAAGGGGAGGTAATATCGTTCCCATCGATGCTTATGACAACACCTCTCGTGCTTACAGAAAAGAAACGCCCAAAAGAGCCGAAACTGGTTTTGGCTTTTATCTTACTTTGGCCGTTTGGGTGTTTATGGTTATTTTAATTTTTTTTATATATGAAATGGCAGTGGAGACATGGGAAAGATTGAAGTAGCAGATTCCTTTGTTAAGACTAGTGACGAGAGTGCTTATCTTCCGGAAATTGCAGTTCAATACTTAGAATTTATTTCCAAAGAAAGAAGACTTTCGGTCTACACATCCCGAAATTACCGCCATTCGATTATTTTGTTTTTCAAATGGTTGTCCGGAATTAATCAAAACATTACATTCCAAAATATCGGCAGAATGGAAGCCCGATCCTATTTGGTGGAAGCTCAGAGATCACTGGCCAGAACCACACTTCGTAATCATTTCTCCGCCCTGAAGGGTCTTTTTCATTTCGCCCAACAAAGAAAGATTTGCGGTTCCAATCCATTTGCCAATCTCACACTCCCGAAGCTTGAAAAAAGCCTCCCCAAATTTCTTTCTGAAAAACAGACGAAATCCTTACTCCAGTCCTCAAATTTTGATGCCGCCTCGCATTCGAAAACTGAATTTTGTCAGTATAGAGACCTGTTAATCTTGAAAATTTTGTATGCAGGTGGACTTCGGGTGAGTGAACTGGTTTCACTCGACTATTCAGATATCGATTTCACCAAAGCCACATTGCGCGTGAGCGGCAAGGGTGGAAAAGAGCGGATAGCCCCGATTGGTAGCTCGGTAATGCAGGATATTATTTTTTTTCGAGATAATTTATGCGAAATATCTTCTCGCAATTCACCGATTCTAATCAATCGTGCGGGTAAACGTCTCAGCGTAAGATCCGTGCAGTTAATTCTCAAAAAAAAGCTGAGGCAAGCCGGCTTACCCGATGACATTTCCCCACACAAAGTAAGGCATTCCTATGCTACTCACTTACTGGACAGAGGGGCTGACCTACGGGCCGTTCAGGACTTGCTCGGTCACGCCAGCCTCTCCACCACTCAAATTTACACGCATCTTTCAGTCGCCAAGCTTAAAGAGACTCATAAAACCGCTCACCCAAGATCCTGAGGAATTTTCAGGAAGTATGGTTGTTGGTGATTTTCTGAATGATCATCTTTTTGCTTGCAGATTGAGTTTATGGTTTTTGTATTTTAAATTTATCAGATGAAATTCATATTTTTGTCCTTTTTATCCTTTTTCTCTTTTTGTCTAAGCTATGGAGATTCGACCCACTTTGATTTCAAAGACCCCAAAAATATTAATAATATAATCTTTCAAATGGATGCACCCCTTGAATCCATCAACGGTTCCGGGGATGGGGTTAGCGGACAGGTGAAGTTTGATCCACAAAAACCGGAACTTACCAAAGGGAAAATTTCCTTATCTGCCAAAAGCCTACATGTAGGCAACCCTGTACTTAAAGAACACATGCACGGCAAAGATTGGCTTAATGTGGAGAAATTTCCCTCCATACAATTTTCCCTAAATCAATTACACAACATAAAAAAAGACGGCATGGATGTTCTCGCAGATGCTCAGGGAAAAATGACCATTCGCAACATCACTTTGGACATGAAAGTACCTGTCAAGTTAACCTACCTCAAAGGGATGCTGGAGAAACGTAATCGTGTAAAGGGAGATCTCCTTGTTATTCGTTCAAAGTTTTCCGTCAAAAGGGACGACTTCGATATTCAAGCCGGTCAAAATTTAGAGAAGGTAGCCAACGAAATTGAAATCTCTTTAAATGTTGCAGGAGCTGCTCCTTTTTAGTAGTTTAATATTTTACCCCATGGGAGAACCCCCATTCTCCCACCCCATTAAGCGGGAACGCTCACGCGTTCTCGCTTTTTGGTTTGGTACCCTTCTTTGACCTTTTCTTATTTATGTGCCCAAATAATATTCATCCAATTGAAGATCGCATTCTTAAAAGAAGCGAGAGGGAATCCTCGAACAAACATCGAGGTGGTGTCTTTTGGTTGTGCGGGTTGTCTGGTTCCGGGAAAAGCACCCTAGCCTTAGAATTGGAAAAGCTTCTTTTTAAAAAAAATATACAAAATATAGTTATCGATGGAGATGATGTCAGAAATGGGCTGTGCAAGGATTTGGGCTTTAGCATGGGTCATCGTAAGGAAAATGTCCGCCGGGTAAGTGAAATGGCAAAACTAATGTCCAGAAACGGTTTTGTGGTGATTGTTTCCCTTATCTCTCCAACGAAATCGATCAGAAGAGATGCCAAAGAAATTATTGGGGAAGATGATTTTTTTGAAATTTTTGTGAAGTGTTCTTTTGAAAAGTGCAAACAAAGAGATGTGAAAGGTCTTTATGCGAAATTAGACAATGGCGAAATTGAGTCATTTACTGGCAAGGATTCAACCTTTGAGCCTCCCCTTACTCCTTGGCTTTTGCTGGACACAGAAAACACATCTCTCGACAGTTCTATGATTAAACTTTCAACCGCGGTTATGGATGAAGTCACCTAAGCTTTCAAATCATGCGCAATTACAATTTAAATCACTTACAGCAACTTGAAGCAGAAGCTATTTTTGTGCTTCGTGAGACCGCCGCTCAGTTTGAACGACCCGGACTGCTTTTTTCTGGAGGTAAAGATTCCATTATCATGGCTTATCTAGCTTCCAAAGCCTTCGCACCAGCCAAAATCCCATTTCCCTTTGTACATGTGGATACGGGACACAATTTTCCGGAAACCATTGAATTCAGAGACAAATTCGTCAAAGAGTACGCTGTAGATTTAGTAGTAGGCTTGGTGCAGGATTCGATTGACCAAGGCACGGCAGCTGAGGAAACCGGCCTCAATGCAAGCAGGAACGCCCTGCAATCAGTAACTTTACTCGAAACCATCGATCGAGAAAATTTTGACGCCTGCCTCGGTGGAGGTCGCAGAGATGAGGAGAAAGCCCGGGCCAAAGAGCGGTTTTTCTCTCATCGTGACTCGTTCGGGCAATGGAATCCAAAGGACCAAAGACCTGAACTATGGAATCTTTTCAACGGAGGGAAGGGGCAGGGGGAAAACTTTCGTATTTTTCCCCTCAGTAATTGGACGGAAATGGATGTTTGGCAATATGCCAAAACCGAGGGAATCGAACTGCCCAGTCTGTACTTTGCCCATGAGAGAAATGTCATCGAAAGGAATGGTATGCTCCTTGCCATCAGTGATTTTGTTTCCCCGCATGAGAAGGAGGAAGTGAGCAAAGAGAAGGTTCGTTTTCGTACAATTGGTGATGCCACTTGTACCGGAGCGGTCATATCGGATGCATCCAATTTGGAGGAAGTCATTGCTGAAGTATCTGCGTCCAGAGTGACTGAGCGGGGCTCAAGGGCGGATGACAAGAGATCGGAAGCAGCCATGGAAGATCGTAAAAAACAAGGTTATTTCTAAATTTTATAGGTATGGATAAAGATTATATAGAAATGGACATGCTACGATTTACCACCGCAGGAAGCGTCGACGATGGTAAAAGCACCCTGATAGGAAGGTTATTCCATGACACAAAATCCATTTTCGAAGATCAATTGGAAGCGATCGAACAAAGCAGTAAAAAGCGTGGGGATGAAAATATTAACTTGGCTTTATTAACTGACGGTCTTCGGGCAGAACGGGAACAGGGAATAACCATTGATGTGGCTTACCGATATTTCGCCACGCCCAAGCGAAAATTTATTATCGCAGACACTCCTGGTCATATCCAATACACCCGCAATATGGTGACCGGTGCTTCCACGGCAAACCTTGCACTCATTCTTGTCGATGCTCGAATTGGAGTGGTTGAGCAGACGAGAAGGCATAGTTTCATTGCTGATTTACTAGGCATTAAACATATCGCAGTCTGCATCAACAAAATGGATTTAGTGGGATATGAAGAAGAAGCCTACGAGAAGGTGCTTCGCCAGTTTAGTGATTTTGCCAGCCGTCTTGAAAATATTTCGGAACTCACTTTTATTCCCCTCAGCGCACTCAAAGGGGACAATATTGTGGAAAGATCTGAAAATATGCCCTGGTACAAAGGTGCCCCTTTACTATACCATTTGGAAAATGTTTACATTGGCTCGGATGCGAATCATGTGGATTCTCGCTTTCCCGTTCAATGGGTGATCCGACCGCATTCTGACAAACATCATGATTTTCGAGGATTTGCCGGCAGGGTCGCTGGTGGCGTATTTAAAAAAGGCGATGAAATAACTGCACTTCCCTCCGGCTTCACTTCGAGAATTTCAAAAATTATGCTTGGGAAAGAAGAGATGGAGGAAGCTTTTTTCCCTCAATCCGTAACCATACAATTAGAAGACAAAATTGATATCAGCCGAGGCGATATGTTGGTAAAACCAAACAATCAGCCAAAATCTTCACAGGATCTGGATGCAAGAATCTGTTGGTTTTCCAACTCCAAAAAGCTAACCCAGGGTGGAAAATATTTGATTAAGCATACCACCAAAACCGCCCAGGCTATGATTTCAGAGATTACCTACAAGGTGGATGTCAATAGCCTGCGGAAAAATGAACAGGATAAAGAGTTTAACATGAATGATATTGGTCGAATCAAATTCAGAACTTCCGAGCCAATCTTTTACGATGCTTATCGGAGGAACCGAAATACGGGTAGTTTCATCTTGATCGATCCTTTCACTCATCAAACTTTAGCTGCTGGTATGCTTAGGTGATGGAGTTAGAAGAAAGCCTGAAAAAAAGGCTTCTGGAACTGGGAAGAAGACTGCTTGATCAACATGCTGCCAGAACTCTGATTGAACCTCTAGGGAACTCTTCGGGCTTTTGGTTTGGGGGGGGGAATATTTATGTGCAAAAAGAAGGGAATATTCTCGTAAGTGGTAGGTTCCGAAATGAAGGTGATGCCCGGACTGGTACAGGAGCAGGGGCAAGAGGACTTGAGTGTGCTGTTTTCAGTGCCAGTTCACCCTCCGATGATTTTCAAAAAGTATTGTCTTTTTCAAAGGAAGAACTTTCCCATACGGAGGAAGTGGTCTCGATCGAAGGGGTATCATTGATTCCTGGTAGCACCTCGAAAAGTGCATTTGAGTTTATTATCTCCACGGAAAAAAAGACAGCATATCCGAAAAACCTGATCCACTTTCAAAAACCCGGAACCGGCGTGTGGTCTATTGACCTATTAGAATCAGAAAACGGCTTGGGTTCCTTTAAGTTGAAGGAAATGACAACCATTGCCCGGTCGGAAAAAGGTTCGACGCTTCACTACAAGGACCCAGTGGCATTTCATCAGGGCGATGGACAAACACAGGTGATTTTTTGTCATCATCCTTTTTCGTGGTCCAGTTCAAACAGCGGATTACTTACAAGGCATTCAGGCAAGAATTCATTTAATCTTGTCTCTGAAAACATTTTGGAGCGGGGAAATAGCTGGGATGTTGCCTGTTCACGAGTCACTGAAAAACTGACGGTTCCCAAGATCGGAAAGTTTGCAGATTTGCCTGATCTTTCTCTCTTTTTTTACGATGGTGCGGAGTGCTTGCGCCCGCTTGATCAAAACCCGAAAGCTGCTCAAAGACCACGCGGTTATTCATGTGAAGAACTCGGTGGGTTGGCATGGGGTTGGGACGCTGAATTCCCCAAGCTGAATAAACTTTCCATTGATTTTCCGATGTTTATCTCGCCACATGGAACCGGCTGCAGTCGCTATGCCTCCGCTGTTCCTCTTCCGGACGGTTCAATTTTTGCTACCTGGCAACAATCGCAAAAAAATGAATCCCAACCATTGGTTGGGCATCATTTATCCCATGCGGAAGTAGTCAGAATTCTGGGGAACTAGGATCGTCCCTTTAGATATTTCTCAACTCACATCTCCCACCATAAACCCAAGTAAGTTTATGCATAAACTCCCAACTCTCATTTGTTCGATTCTTCTAGGATTCGCCCATAACATATTTGGGGAACAGTCATACCAATGGACCACCGAACATGTGCAGGTTGGCGTTCGTTGGCAACCATTTGGTCTCAAGAATTGTGAAATCTATGATGCCAACCGTCCGCTCATTAAAAACACAGCAGCTATGCACAATTTTGGGTTAACTGGAATGCTGCGGAACCCAATCCAGGTAATACGGACTACAAAAATAATATGTCCGGTTACTTACATGCGATCGACCATGCGATAAATCTGTGTGCAGAGCGAGGAGTTCAGGTAGAGCTTGTGATGTGGCATTGTCCGGCGTGGGCCTCCGAAAACGGGGAAGGGGGGGCATGGAAACCGAGGACGGGGGAATACCCGAAATTCGTTACGCGGATCGCTCAACACTTTAAAAGGCGAGTTGGTGCTTACCAACTTTATCATGAAGTCAACCTGCAGGGAATGATGAACGGTGCTGACATGAACTTCATCAAGGAAGAAATCTTTACAAACGGAGCCAAGGCCATTCGCAGGGTATATGAAGGAGAACCAAGCAAGCATGTAATCGTATCAACCTCGGGAACTTCACCATGTCAGCCATGCGGAGCTCGGGCAGGACTAAATGGAGTAGGTGCAGTTGCCGTGGATGATTACTATGATCAATTGGTAGCTGATAAAGAATTAATGTCACAAATAGATGCTCTTAATCTCAATATCTCGGATCATTTCAATGGATACGGAATGATGGACGGCCAGCTTATTCCTAATTGCTGGAAACAATACGATTTGGCTCGAGAGAAATTGGATGCAGCAAACTATCGTTCCAAAAAAATCTTATCTTCGGAATCCTGGATTTGCTGGGACGCTTCAGATAATAATCATGATGTGAATGCGGATGGAAAAAAAGATGAGAGGGATGCATTTGACAAAACGATAACCATCTTTGGTAAAGTTTTGGAGCGCGGACTGAACACGGTGAACTTACCTTGGTGTGACAACTCCAGTCGTTGGTCCATGGGTCTAACCAAACGGGTTGATTACAGTGGCCAGATCAAGAAACTGAAACCCGAATGGGTTATTCCTGCAAATGAGGGTGGTCCCGATGTAGTGATCCGCAAACTAGGTATTCATGGACCGGAGGAGAAACTCAAACCCCACGAAGTTCCTGAAAGCGGGCTTCGCTTTACCAAAAAAAATTACATCAACCCGGGTGACCCAAATCATTTACACTACTATATTTGGAGATGGTATGCCCAAATTGCAGGAGGTTCAGATGAAGTGGTCCGTCACGCCATGGCCGGTGAACGGGGAAATGACATCACCACCAACGGAAACGGACTGACCGGTAATGAACAGTATAAGATTTCATCTTATAATCGAAACAAGCAATCCTTCACTGTTCTGGTCTATGCGAGCGGTGCAGCAGGTACGGGATCGCTCGAGGTATCAATTCCATCAACCATCCAGAATGGTAAATATTACAACAATGAATTTTCTAAAATTGATTTCCGTGGAGAAGGTTTTCAAAATGGATCAAGATATCATGTAAGCACCGTAACCAAAGATATCAATAATGCTACAGGTAAGGACGAGAATGTGTCCAGTGGAGGTAGTCGAAATCAAGTGGTCAGAGACAATATATTGAAAGTTAGAATTGGAAAGATTCGCAAGTTTACGACAATTAAATTTACCAGAGCTAAATAATTATCCGTAATCAAAGCACTCTGCAGAAGCTCCCCATATATCGTGGCTAGAGTCTTGTAATCTTCAAATTTCTATACCAAACGGGATCCATGTGATCTTGCAAAAGAATGGGCCCTTTCCAGCTGCCAAAGCCTTCATTTCTACGATATTTACTTTTTTGAAAACGCTCTTTCCAGTCATTCGTTCCCCAGAGAATTTCAACCACTTTCTCTCCGTTTAGCCAATGCTCGATCTGGTCACCCATGGCGATAATTTTTCCGCTATTCCATTCACCCACTGGATTCAGAGATTTTGAGTCGGGTGCGGCAACCAATTCGTAGAGAGATCCTGCCCGATGGGTGGGGTTTTTATTATCCCGGTGCTTTTGATCATCCAATACCTGATATTCCAGACCAAGACTTCCGCGTGTTCGGTATTTAATTCCACTATTCCCAGCTTCCGAAATTTTCCATTCAAAAGTTAATTCAAAATCTTTGAATTTTTCCTTGGTAATAATATCACCGCTTAGACTTTTACGATGGATTACACCATCCTTAATCATCCAGCCTGATCCGACTGGCTTTCCGTTAACTTTAGTCCATCGCGAAAAATTATCAGATGGAAATAAATCAATTGCATTCCCTGATTTTCCATGGACTGAACAGAGCATTGCTATAACTATAATAAAATTGTATTTCATAATTGGGAAAAGATTGTTGAATTAGGAATGTCCATAAATTTTACTTCTCACAACTTCATTTTGTATTCATATTTAATTTTGTAGCGTAGAAATTTAAAGGGTTTAAAATGAACATCGTTTTTTTAATCGAAATGAAGTGAGTGGATGAATCGTCGAAATTTCTTAGCCTGTAGTTCCAGCTTGGCATTGTCTAGTGATATGCTCTTCGCAGAAGAGTTATCTTTTAATGGTCGCATCAAAAAAGCAGTTAAGTTTGGGAAAAAGCCGGATGAAATCCTCATGAACAAGATTGTAGGCCTGGGCTTTGATGGAATCGAGGGGTCGGCCCCTGGTTTACAGGTTCATGAGATGAAAAAAGTCTGCCAAGAAATGAATCTACCCATGCACGGAGTGGTATATAACAAGCACTGGAAAGTCAGATTATCCGACCCCGATCCCCAAGTAAGGAGGGAAAGCAGATTGGGGTTGGCACAGGCCATGAAAGAATCAAAAGGAGTTGGAGGGACCTCCGTGCTTCTTGTTCCTGGTCGCGTAAAAGGCGATCAGGAAACTCATCAGGACCTCTGGGACCGCTCAATCAGGCAAATCCGAAAACTCATTCCCTTGGCCGAGGAACTCCGGGTTCATATTCTTATCGAAACGGTATGGAACGGATTTTGTTACCAACCTGAGCAGTTTCGCGATTACATTGATGAAATTGAAAGTCCTTGGGTTCAGGCATACTTCGACATTGGGAATATGCAAAAGTTTGCTCCCAGTCACGAGTGGATTCGTATTCTCGGGAAGCGTACTCTCAAACTAGATGTTAAGGACTGGGGTTCAAAAAATGGATTTTGCCCCCTTGGGCAGGGGGATGTGGATTGGAGAAAGGTCCGTCAAGAACTTGAAAAAACAGAATTTGCCGGTTGGGCAACCCGTGAGGGAAATGACGGTGGGCTTGAAAATACCGTCAAACTTATGGATCAATTGCTGGGGTTATAAAAGATTATTAAGGCAATTATATCCAGTAATTAAAAGGGTGCCACCTCGACTACCAATCCGTCCAAGTCGTCGGTCATTTCGATTTGGCAACTGAGACGACTACGCTCGTCGGTGTCACTCTCAAGATCAATCAAGTCCTGCTCAGCTTCCGTAGCTCTGCCGGTCTTGTCCAGCCACTCAGGTTTTACCCGAACATGACAGGTTGCACAGGAACAGCAACCGCTACATGCACCTTCAATGCCCTCAACATCGTATTCACGGGCAATCTCCATGATATTTCCGATTGCATCTTCGACGACGACTTCGTTTCCACTTGGAGTGATATAAGTTACTTTAGCCATAGAACTAGGTTTAATCGTAAAATAAAATAAGTCGAATTAATTAGGGGTTGTAGGGTGTAGGCTCAAACCCAATGGATTCCAAAATATTCATCAACTCTCGACCGTACCGAATATATATATCCCTGGGATCCTCATCCGTTTGATTCTTGGAATCCGTATCATGAAACACTGCAGCCAGGTGCGGTTCAATCGATATCCCTCCTTCGTATCCATTGTCTTTTAAATCCTGCAAGATCTCCCGTACGCAACCATGGCCTTCGCCCGGATAGGTATAAATCTCCTTATTCTCGTTCTCGGGGGAGGGACTCAAACAGTCCTTGATGTGAACATAGACAATATGCTCTCTTACCTTTTTATAAAACTCAATAGGGTTCTGCCATGGTTCGCCCGGTTTACTTCGGTCACGATTAAAGGCAGGGTTCGCGGTATCGAAAACCAATTTCATTCCGGGTATGGCTTCCACTAAATCCAAGGTATGACGCCAACTCATCCCTCCGTAATTCATGCAATTTTCATGAACCGCAGTAATCCCCTCGTTTGAAAAAGCCTCAACAATCAATCTGAGCCTTCGAATCCTTTCATCCACCAACTGATCCTCCTGGTCCAGAACCTTGTAACTCATAATGCGAACGAACTTCGCACCCAGAATTTTCATACGAGGAATAGCCCGGCTTATTTCCGCTTCGGTGATGGAAAAATCGTCCCGAACATCCTTACCCCAGTTCCCGATCGCGGAGCCGAATGCATTGATGTATATCCCTGAACCCTCCAATGCCTCCACCACCTGATCAAACTCATGATCACTGATATCATGAATGTTTTTTCCATTTACAAAACGGGACTCGATCGCATTCCAGCCCAATTCTCTTGTGGTCGAAATTTGTTCGATTATATTCTGCGAAGCTTCGTCTGCTATTCCGGTAAGGTACATAATTTACTCTTTTTACTTTAAAGTTATCTTGTCTCCATGGTTTTTGATAGATTCATAAATCGCACAGATTAGCTCGACCGCCCGACGGCCTTCCTTTCCGTCGACGGCAGGCGTTTCATTTTTATCCAAGGCAAGCAATGCATTTTCGAAATTTCGTTGATGCCATTGGAAATCAATTGCCTTGGGATCGGCAGCACCAGCTCCAGAGTGGGAGGATTGCAAACCATGGTTTTGTAAGATCTCATCATCACCCGCTAGTGGGTGCTTCAGATCCCAGATATTAAATTTATCGTCCACCATCCTAATTGAACCCTGATCTCCACAGATATGAATGGAAGCGGGCAGTCCCGTATTTGAATAGCAGGCGGTTGATGCCTGTATCACTCCTCTTGCTCCGGACTTAAATTCAATGATGGCCACAGCCACATCTTCCACCTCAATCCCACTGTGTGCTTCCAGACCACCGGAAGCAGAAACCGATTGAACATCCCCCATCAGATAAAGCATCAGATCGATCGTATGAATGGACTGGTTCATCAGGGCACCTCCGCCGTCCAAGTCCCAGGTTCCACGCCATGCCCCGCTTTCGTAATATTCCTGGGTCCTCCACCATTTAATTGCAGTATCGCAAAGCACTACTTTCCCAAGCCTTCCAGCAGCCAAAGCTTGCTTAAAAATATGGGTGGAATCATTAAACCTGCGGGGAAAGATTCCTGAAAGCATCACGCCTGCTTCATCACAAATTTTGATCATTTCATCCACTCGTTGCGGAGTAATTTCGAGGGGTTTTTCACAAATTATATGTTTACCCGCTCGGGCGGCTAAAGAAACATGATCAAGATGAACACCACTTACTGAACCGATCGTAACCACATCCAGGCCTTCGTGCTTGATAAATTCATTCAGATCCGAGTAGGCCAAACAACTGTACTTTTGTGCAAACAATTCAGCTTTCTCCTGATTGCGGGCATAAACGGCCACAAGTTCTGTATTCTCCATTGCCTGCAAAGCCTGTGCATGGAAATCAGCGATCACACCCGCCCCAATAATTCCAACTCTGTACTTATTTCCCGTCATCTAGATAGAACCATAGTGGTTGTAAATTGACGTTGAGCTTAACTCATGTAAAGCATATTGCCCATTTGCCAACCATGAATGTTCTTCTTACCACCACTTCCTTCCAGGATACCCCGGGACCCCACCACCAGTTACTGAAAGATGCAGCCTTCGATCTCATTTGCGAACGTGGTCCTCTTACGGAAAAAAGGATGCTGGAGCTTGTGGGCGATATCGATGCTTTTCTTTGCGGCGATGATGATATCACCCGGGCAGTCATCGATAAATCCTTACCAAAATTAAAAGTTATTTCAAAATACGGGATCGGTCTTGATAAAATCGATACCGATTATGTCGCTCAAAAGGGCATTCCCCTCACTTTTTGCCCGGGTGTCAATCATACCACGGTGGCGGAACATACTTTTGCTCTTCTGCTTGCTCTTTTTAGGAAAATCGTCACGGAAGCCAATCATGTGGCCAGTGGTGAATGGGTACGGATTACAGGTAATGAAATCATGGGAAAAACCTTGGCAATCATCGGTCTGGGCAGGATAGGGAAGGAAGTGGCCGTCCGAGCCCATGCATTTGGGATGAAACTGGTGGGGTTTGATCTGTATTGGGACAATGAATTTGCTCAAAAATATGAAATTGCGAGATCTGAGTCCGCCGAAGCGGCCATGATTCAGGCCGACATTGTCAGCCTGCATACCAACCTTTCAAATGAGACACGGAACATGATTAATCAGTCAAGCATCGCCAAAATGAAAAAAGGTGTGGTTGTCCTTAATTGTGCGAGGGGAGAGATTGTGAATACAAACGATATGGTGGATGCCCTTCATGCAGGATCGGTGGGTGGGTACGGCACCGATGTGCTCAATGTTGAACCTCCCCCTGTGGACCATCCCTTACTCAAGGCACCCAATACGGTGATAACTCCGCATATTGGTTCAAGAACCTACGAATCAGTGGAAAGACAGGCAACCATGGCTGCCAAAAATCTAATTTTAGCACTGGAAGGGAAAAAACCCTTGGCCCAGGCCAACGATGTTCCCCTGATATCCCATCGCTAAGACAGAAAATGTCCCAAGAAGATCAATTTTACATCGTACCCACCAAGACCCACAACGAGCTGGTTGAAAAGGCTTATGAGTATCGTGGTTTCAACACTTCCGAATGTCTGGCTGCCGCTAAGTTCTCTGCTTATGCCACGACCCATGGAATTCGTACGCACAATGCCCTGAAAGCCCTGCACCTCGATGACTTATTTGGTTCGAAGGCTGGGGGTTGCAAACCCTCGGCCAAAATCATCAAGAAGGAAAACCGTTTTGCATCCTCCGAGGTATGG
Organism: uncultured Verrucomicrobiota bacterium; assembly: GCA_902615835.1. Classification (GTDB taxonomy): domain Bacteria; phylum Verrucomicrobiota; class Verrucomicrobiia; order Opitutales; family Seribacteraceae; genus Seribacter. The sequence goes on along the minus strand of CACMQL010000003.1, from coordinate 20,021 downwards.
GACTGCCAGTACAAGTTGGGGCAAGCCACGGCATTCGAAGCCATGGACCGATGTATTGAACTGGCCGATCAATACGGAATTGGTCAGGTATCAGTCGACCAAGCCTTTCACTACCTCTGGGGCGGTGGGTATGTAATGGATGCCGCCAAACGAGGATACATTGCCTATACAAATTGTACTGCTTCCATCACTGAAGTAGTCCCCTTTATGGGAAGTGAGCCTACCCTTGGAACCAACCCACATTCCTGGGGATTCCCAACCACCAAAGCCATTGGGTTTCCAGTGGTGATTGATTGGGCTACTTCCGTTATCGCCATGGGTCGTGTACAGCAACTAAAGCGGGAAGGTGAATTACTTCCACCCGGTGCCGCAGTTGATAAGGACGGAAAGGAAACCCTGGATCCTGATCAAGTCTCTGCCCTCAAACCATTTGGAGCCCACAAAGGATACGGACTCTCACTGATCAATGAAATTATGGCCGGATTTATCGGGGCATCCAAACCCACTATAAGGAGCAATCATTTGGACGACGGGGATAAACATACACCAAACTTTTACTTTCAGGTGATCCACCCGGATGCCATCAATTCCGAAAATTTTGCCTTTGGTCGTACGCAGCAGGAAAATATCAAAGTCATCCTGGAAGATATCCTCGCCGGAGGAAACAGTGAGTGTATCATCCCTGGACAGTTCGAAGCTGCATTCGCTAAGCGCACAAAAAAGGCCGGAGGGCTCCTTTTCTCTGAAAATGAAATCGTTGGATTTAACAAAATCGCCAATGCATGCGGACACCCAATCTGGAATCTGAAACAATTTAAGAAAGAAATCAAACAAAGCTAAATTATGAGCCTTATCCTTCGTCCAAAATCTGAATGTAAATATGACCTGATCTCCCTAGGCGAAATTATGCTTCGCCTGGACCCGGGGGAAGGTCGCATTCGTACAACCAGAGAATTTAAGGCCTGGGAAGGGGGAGGGGAATACAATGTGGCCCGTGGGCTGCGAAGATGCTTCGGTCTGACGACTGCAGTAGCCACGGCCTTTGCGGATAATGAGATTGGCCGATTAATTGAGGATTTCATAATGCAGGGAGGGGTTGATACTTCGCTTATTAAATGGACTCCCTATGATGGGCTTGGGAGAGAAGTAAGGAACGGTCTCAATTTTACCGAGCGTGGCTTTGGTATTCGCGGAGCCGTGGGAGTCCCTGATCGGGGACTTACCGCTTCAAGCCAGTTGAAACCTGGCGATTTTGATTGGGATGATATTTTCGGCAACCAGGGGGTTCGCTGGTTTCACACGGGAGGTATTTTTGCGGCCCTTTCCGAATCTTCCGCAGAAGTTACGGCCGAAGCAGTCCAGGCTGCTCAGAAATACGGCACGGTGGTCTCTTATGACCTGAATTACCGCCCATCCTTGTGGAAATCAATCGGTGGCATCGAAAAAGCACAGGAGGTAAACCGGGCCATTGCCCGGAATGTGGATGTAATGATTGGTAACGAGGAAGATTTTACCGCTTGCTTGGGCTTCGAAGTGGAAGGGGTGGACGAAAATATTTCCAATATCGAAGTCGACAAGTTCAAGAGCATGATCAACCAAGTCGTGGCCGAATTCACTAATTTCAAGGCAACCGCTACGACCCTCAGAAGCGTAAAAACGGCAACCATCAATGATTGGGGTGCCATCTGCTGGGAAAATGGTACTTTTTACGAAGCGACTCACCGTCCAGAGCTTGAGATACTTGACCGGGTGGGCGGGGGCGACAGCTTTGCTTCCGGACTCATTTATGGTTTTCTCCAGGGGTACGACGGAGATCAGGCCGTTAATTATGGTGCAGCCCATGGAGCCTTGGCCATGACCACTCCTGGAGACACATCCATGGCCACTCTTAGTGATGTGGAAAAGATCATGAGTGGCGGGGGAGCACGGGTGGTACGGTAAATCATGCCAGTTATTTATAAGTATGAACGAATTATTTGATCTAAGCGGAAAAGTAATTGTAGTGACCGGAGCCACCGGAATCCTTGCCGGCGGTGCGGCTCAATATCTCCAGAAGAACGGAGCAAAAGTGGTATATCTTGGAAGAAATCAGGAAAGAGTGGATAAAGCCCTGTCCGTAGCAAAAGCCATTTCTCCGGATTGTATGAGCGTGACCTGTGATGTCCTTGATGAACAGGGAATGAAAGCCGGATATTCTTCAGTGATAGATCAGTTTGGAAGAATTGATGCCTTGATCAATGGTGCGGGAGGAAACATGCCAGGAGCCACCATAGGACCGGATAAAGAAATCTTCGACCTTGATCTTGAGGATTACAGTAAAGTCATGGATCTTAATCTTAAGGGTACGGTTATCCCAACCCTTATTTTCGGAAAAGCCTTTAGGGAACAGGGCACAGGATGTGTGATCAATTTTTCCTCCATGTCTTCAACGCAAGCCCTTACCCGGGTCTTAGGCTATTCAAATGCAAAAGCAGCGATCGATAACTTTACCCGTTGGATGGCCACCGAGATGGCAATCAAATATGGTGACCAAGTCAGGGTCAATGCCGTGGCTCCCGGCTTCTTTATTTCCAAACAAAATAAAGCCTTATTGACCAATGAAGACGGAACCTTTACCGAACGCGGTCAGCAGGTAATCAATAAAACTCCCTTTAAGCGATTCGGAAAACAGGAAGAAGTTTATGGAGCCATTCACTATCTGTTATCCGATGCATCCTCCTTTGTAACCGGTACGGTACTGGCAGTGGATGGGGGCTTTTCCTGCTTTTGTGGAGTCTAACTGCTTATTGCTTAAAAGACTGGATGGTGCGAATGGAAGCCAGGTATTATTCCACTTCAGATTTGGCTAAAAAAACGGGTACATCCCGTCAGGTCATTTCTGCGATTATTAATGAGAACTGGAAAGAAAAAAGAATTTCTCAGGCCACCTATGACCGTATAACCAGGGAGATGCATGATATGGGTTTTGTGCCCAACCGGACAGCCATTTCCCTTAAAAAAAATAAAAAGGACCGGATTGGAATTCTCTGTCACGGCCCCCTTTATTCCCACACTTCTACCGCACTGGAAAAACTAAATCATTATTTTCTCAACTCACAGAAGTCAGTGCAAATTCATATGAGCAATCAAGGCGAGCTATGCAAAGCCGTGAAAGAAATGATGGGACACCGGGTGAACAGTATAATTATTATCCTTAGTCCAATGCTGCCCAATTTTGGTGAAGACGATTTGAGGGAAAACTCCTTGACCCCATTCCTCAGTGCAGTCCCACACTTTTTTTACAATTTCCCCTTTGATGTCCACGCTCCAGATGTTGCCCGTGATCTTTTGCAATGCGGAGGCCATTTAATTGGGTTTTCCAGACCCGATGCCTATGTCCCATTTATTAAACGCCTACTTTTATCAGAACAGGGAAGGTTATTAATCGACGAAAAAATATATTCTTTTATTGAGAAAAGTACGAAGACCCAAAACTTGTTATCAAAACTTAACAAAGTGGTGACCTACCCGAACCCGCAAGGGGGGAAATTAAGAGAGAACCCATTTTTATTAGGTCGGAAACTGGCTCATGAACTTTTTCCGCAAATCAAAAGCTCGAAATTTGATTATTTGGTTACTTTTTCCGATGGAATTGCCCAAGGTGTTGCCCATTATTTGGATGAGCAGGGCATTGCGGTTCCGGATGCCCTGCGAATTCTTGGTTTTGATAAGATTGATTCGATTAAATTTCTCAAGTTTCCAACCTCAACCATCGAAGTGCCAGTGAACGAGATGACCGATAAACTGATTCATTTGATCGAGAAACCATCTGTGGACAATTTCGAACATATTTATCTTACAAAACTGCATTCCGCTTGATTACCGGACAAGATTTGATCATCCCGCGAACCAGTCCGAAGCTATCTACCCACGAGTTTTTCCTTTTTACGCTCGAATATAGTACGAATCAATTGCAACAAACAGGTGCTTCTCCACCGTCAACTTCGCTGCATCACCAAGAATATTCCCTATTTTATTGATGAGGATAATTACCTGAATCAAGTATTCTCAAAGATCAATCAGTCCGAGGAGTGAGATAAAGGTTTTGACAATACGACGGCACCCAAAATGAAGCTGCTGCCCAGAATCAATCGAAGTAAGTCTTCTGAACTCAGGGATTCAACCTCTCTAAAAACAAATAAGGAACAGAGAACAGCCAGGGGCACGACTGCATTATTAAAAGCAGCCAAGGTACCCGGGTTTACCTTTGTGGCTCCTTTATTCCAAAGAAAAAATCCCAGGCCGGACGCCACGATGCCCAGGTAAACTATTGATTGCCATTGCTCCAGACTGATATTCAGGTCTGAGAAATCGGTAAGAAAAAAACTAAAACAACCAACGCTTACAAATCCTCCCAGAATGAGAAGGCCAAAGACCGAACGATCCACCACCTGTGGATTCGCCTTTTTCCAGTCGCGATATGCAACTTGACCAAAGGCAAAGGACAGACCGGCTACCTGCATCAGGGAAAACCCAGTCCAAATATCTCCAGAAGGAACACTTTGTGCCTTGATGATCCCGGCACCGACAACCGAGAGTAGAGCCACCAATATAAATTTTTTCGAAAAGCTCTTTTGCCTTACATTATGAATCAGGACCACATAGACTGGGGTGGTGATGGAAAAAATGGCCACGATATGAGAAGGCAAATATTGAAAAGCTTTCATATAGCAACCATACATCACTCCAAACTGAATAGCCCCTATTAAAACTAACCTCGCGTGATCTATTAATCCGATCGATTTTATTCGTAGCATGAAAAGAAAGGCCACCGATGCGATCCCCAACCGTAAGGTTGCCACCAAAAAAGAATCCAACCCCGCCAAGGAACTTCCAATCAGACCAAAGGAAAAAGCCCAGATTATTGAAACAACCGCAAGATAGATCATCTATCCCTCCGGATTAGAACGATTACCAACTGTAAGTCGCCCCGATGGAAAATTGATCTCCACGTCCGGGCGTACCGGGAATATCCTGAAAGTCTTCTTCCCATGGTTTATCATATGCAAGAAAGAGTTCGAGATCATCAAACTTTTGAGGATAATAACTAGCTGCCAAGTGGCTGTATACCATATCATCTGGACCAGATCTTATGGTATTTTCGTACTGTTCCCTCCATTCGTTGTCGATTCTTACTTGAAGAACATCGCTTGGATTCCAGATGATTCCAAAAGTTGCTCGGTGTTTTGGGAAATTTAACGCATAGAAGCTTCCTTTGATACTAGATGAGCCATATTTCTCATTTTTGGAAAGATAAGTATAGCTTGCAAGTGTGTCAAAGAAATCAAATTTGTGAGATCCAATTAACTCAAAACCAAAAGTTTCGACATCTATAGGATTGGCTGTTCGATTTCTATTATCCGCTTGAAAAGTCCAATCTGTTAAATGATCATCCCAACGATAAAAAAGTGATGAGTCTATTTTCCACTTAATTCTCTTAATTTTAAGACCAGTTTCGAGATTTTTGGAAACTTCGCGACCTAAATCTTGGTTTCCACCGAAGAGAAAGCCTGCCGGATCACTTGCAATTGCTGAGTAACTTGCGAGTTGAGTAGTTTGGGCAAATGAGATGAATAAAAATTCTGAATCGACCGCATTATCCGACCGTAAAAAACCAATCTCTGCGACAGGTGAGAATTTCGACCCGTTTCTGTTTGAATAATCAATCGAAGCACCAAGTTTATAAGTAATCGATTTGTTTGAATTAAAGTCCACACGGTACTCGGGGAGAATCGTCGCTTTGTAGTATTCCCTTTCCGTGAATTTTCCGAATCTCAAAGAGGTGGAATCCATTTTATCCTTTGTGCCCTGTGATTTATAACTAAATCCTAGGCCATCTTTAAACTGATGGAAGCCGCTTAATCCGAATGAGTAAACCTTAGACTCACTCAAATAAAGATCTGCCGGACTAGCATGATAAATGTATCTGTCACTAATCCGCCTGCTGTAGAGATTACCCTCTATGAAATTGGCATTGTTATACTTAAGCTTGTGATTGAGAATAAATAAGCGGGCCTTAATGTTCTCTGTTTCATAAGTGCCGAAAGGGGCAGTATAAAGTTTTGGCCAACTGAATATCTTGTGATGGTATCCGGCAAATAAGTCCGTTTGAGAATTTTGACCTAAAAGTTGAAGTCTTCCGGTAGTGCGAGAAAAATCATGATCACCCATTTCAATGGTTCCTTCGCTCTCGGATCTAGAGCTTTCAAATTCCGCCCCCCATGATAAATCCTTTGAATCTCCATACAGTGCATTAATTGCATCGTGAATTCGCTGAAAGTTTAGGTCATGATCTCCTCCCCCAACCGTCAAACTTCCTCCCTTGGTGATTTCACTCCATGAATAGGAAACGGTACCCACATTACTGTTGAACCCACGAAGTGCATTATCCACGCCAGTTAGAACTATTGATTCCCCAAGCATTTCAGGTGCAATTGGTAATTCAGTATAGTAATGTCCAGTTTGTGCATCATGAAGCACCGCACTTCCAACACTAATTCCAGTATTCTCAAAAGTACCGCCTCGGATACTTAAATCTCCCTGAGCTTCAGCCATATTCCGGGACTGCATATCAACGCGAGGGTCAAAGTCCAGGTTGGATATAGGCGTCTCATAAGTGGTCACCGGTCGCTGATTGGCCGTTTCCTGCCCCATCACCGTAAGGGTAGGCAATTGATTCGTGCCTCCGTCTTCTTGAGCAAAAGTGAGCAAGGTCGTTAAATAGAAAAAGTAAGCTAGAAGAGCTAAACGGGTTAACATTCGTTTCTTAAATCATATCCAAACAACTCGTTCAATGGTTAACAATCTATAATCTTGTATTTAACAATCTAAACTACCTATTCTTGTAAATCAGGAATAATTTAGTTTCAATATCGCCATGCCAATCGAACCAGTACATACCGAAGAAATCTATCTGGCTGGTGGTTGCCTCTGGGGTGTACAGGAATTTATCCGCCATTTACCAGGAGTTATCGAAACGGAAGCGGGTAGGGCGAATGGTACATCTCAGACTATTCGTGGGGAGTATGATGGGTATGCCGAATGCGTGCGTGCTGTATTTGACCCGAATCAACTAACCATTTGCCGATTTCTCGAATATCTCTTTGAAATTATCGACCCTTACAGCATCAATCAACAGGGTCCTGATATTGGAGAGAAATACCGTACCGGTATTTACAGTCATTCAGAAAAACATCTCCAAGAAGCAAAGACATGGATTGAATCCCGAGAAGACAGCGATCGCATCGCATTGGAAGTCTTGCCCCTGACGAACTATCTCCGCAGTGACGATGAGCATCAAGATCGATTAACTCGTGACCCAAATGATCAATGCCACATTCCTCGTTCAGCTCTCTATAAGTATAAATCCTAAGCTATGCAAATTGTGAAGTGTTTTGGAAATAAATTTTTATGAAACAAATATTACATTGGAGTTTGTTCCTTCTTTTTTGCTTACCTGTAGATGGAAATTCTCACCTGGATCTTAAGAAATGGGAAGATATTAAATTCATATCACACTCAACTGGTGATCTGCTACTCGATGTATTCAGAAGTGACGACAAGCAGTTAAGACCGGCAATTCTTTGTCTTCACGGAGGATTTTGGGCAAAGGGTTCCAAGAAATTCATGCATCCGCTTGCCCTTGCTCTAGTGGAAAAGGGATATGTTGCGGTGTGTTCAAATTATCGCCTCACAGATGTGGCTCCGGCTCCCGCACAGTTGCATGATGTATTTTCCGCAATTCGTTTTCTTCGTGAAAATTCCTCCGATTATGGGATTGATCCAAAAAAGATTGGAGTTACAGGTTCCTCAGCCGGTGGATATCTTGCGGTAATGGCAGCAGTATTTGATTCCGGGGACAAAAGTACCCGTCCGAATGCAGCCGTTGGGATGGGTGCCCAAACGGATCTACTGTCCCCCCATATTCAACATTCAACAGTTCTGAACTGGTCAAAATTCATGGGTGGGTTTTACCATGAAGTTCCTCAGAATTACTTAAAACAATCCCCGATTGTCCATCTGACAAAGGACGATCCTCCCATTGCAATTATCTGTGGAGAATACGATAAGCCATCCACTCGTGCGAACGCTTTTCGAAAAAAAGCATCACAATTGGGAGTCCCTACCGGGTTAACCGAAATTTCTGGGGCACCCCATGGGTTACTCAAGTCTTCCAAGCACAGAGTCATTGCGATTAATGCTCTCGATAATTTTTTAAAATCTCATCTTGGAAAAAAGGACAAAAACTCAGGGCAGAGAACTTCAAGGTAGCTTTATTCCTTCATCTTTTTTTCATTACAACCATCATTTGAAAATTGCTGATCAGTAAGACAACCCGTAAGAATTTAATCCTGATGTTTGTTCGTGTACATATTCTTTCGTTGATCTTTTTTATATCTGGATTCTCAAAGGAACCCACAGCGGGGGAAAAGCTCTTTTCATTGAAAGTAAAGCCTCTGTTTGCCGAGAAATGCATGGCTTGCCATGGTGACGATCCCGAAAAAATCAAGAGTGATTTTGATATGCGAACACGGGAATCGATTTTACGGGGTGGAGAAATCTTTGAAGATGAAGTCCTGATCTCCGGCCAGGGCAATAAAAGTTATCTGTACCTTCTCAGTACGCGGGTGGAGGAGGATTTGGAGATGCCTCCCAAGGAATCAGATAAGCTCACTTATGAAGAAACTGGATGGATTCGTCAATGGATTGATCATGGAGCCCCTTGGCCGAGTGAGCAGCGGATTACTGAGATTCAGAATAAGTATGCTGAAGGTGTTCAAGTGGTCACCTCCAAAGCACTTTCAGACGACTGGCATAATCGTCGCTACAAGGAAGAAAAATTATGGGCTTACCGGCCGCTTAAAGTCGAAAAGATGCCCGTCGGTAAACATCCGGTCGACTGGTTTATTAACCGTAGACTTAAAAGAGTTGGGCTCAAACATGCACCCGATGCTTCGGCCCGTGAACTGGTTCGCCGACTTTCCTACGGGTTGACCGGTTTACCTCCCCATCCCAAAGAAGTTCGAAAGTTCGAAAAAGATTTTAATCAGTCGAAAAAAGCTCTCTCCACCTATGCCAAGAAATTAATGAATTCTCCTCATTACGGAGAACATTTCGCACGCCACTGGTTGGATGTGGCCCGCTATGCTGACTCCGGTGGTTTTGCCAATGATTATTCCCGTCCCAATGCATGGCGTTATCGGGACTATGTGGTCAGGGCGTTCAATCAGGATAAACCGTATGATCAATTCGTGAAGGAACAATTGGCTGGGGACGAAATCAACCCGAACCAGACCGAAAATCTGATCGCCACCGGATTCCTGCGGATGGGGCCTTGGGAACAGACAGGGATGAGCGTATTCAAGGAAACCCGACAGCTCTGGCTGGATGATGTGACTGATTCCGTGGGCCAGGCTTTTCTCGCCCATGCCATGCAATGTGCCAAATGTCATGATCACAAATTCGACCCGGTTCCGACCCGAGATTATTACGGCATGATGGCCGTCTTTTCGACGACCCAGTTTGCCGAGCGCAATGCTTCCTTTCTTCCCTCTGAACCAAGGAACAATTTTGACTCATTCACCGCACTCGTTCAGTCCAAGATCACTTCTTATGAAAAACAAAAAAGGGATCTTCACGAAAAAATAAATAGGCTTAGGAAAGAGGAAACTGGTAGTGCCAAGGTGGGAGACAATGGATTGGATCCCGGGGACGAAGCGTCCCAGTCACGAATCTATAAAAATTTGATTCGTCATCAAATTGAATTGGACCGGGTACAACCATTCACGCATGCTGTTTACACTGGAAAGACCATAACCAGAAACAATGTACAGGGTCGTCTGGATATGCCGAACAGTCCCTGGCAAAAAGGTTATTTTGATTCAGATGTTATCTACGACGGTGGGGATGTCTACTCTGAGGGAGATACTGTCATACCCGGTGGCTTGAGTGCCGCGGAATCTCTTGGAAAGATGGACTCAACTCCTTTCCCTGCTGGTAAAGGGAAAAGACGTTTGGCTCTGGCCAAATGGATCGTGGATAAGAAAAATCCACTCACTGCCCGGGTCATGGTCAATCGTATCTGGTCCTGGCATTTTGGCAGGGGACTGGCGGGCAATCCAAATAATTTTGGCGGAACCGGGGAGTTACCCACCCACCCCGCTTTGCTTGATTACCTGGCCGACTGGTTCATGAAAAATGGATGGTCGGTCAAGAAACTGAATTATTTGATTTTATCCTCCGATACTTACAGGCGTAGTAGTCGCCATCCAGACCCAAAATCACTGGATGAGAAAGACCCCAAGAGACAATTCTACGCCTGTTTTATCCCACGCCGTTTGGTTGCGGAGGAAATTCGGGATTCCATGTTATGGGCGAGTGGAGAATTGAATCCAATGGTGGGTGGAATTCCGGTTCGGCCCGACATCAATTCCGAAGTTGCCTTCCAACCCCGTCAAATCATGGGGGGCACGGCTTCGGTCTATGAACCTGACCCACTTCCCCAACAAAGAAACAGGCGAACCCTCTATGCCGAAAAACTACGCGGCTTGCGTGACCCATTTATGGAGGCCTTCAACCAACCCGGATCGGATGCATCCTGTGAACTTCGTGAATCATCCACGGTTGCTCCCCAGGCACTCACTCTTTTGAATGCAGAGGAAGTACAAGACCGGGCCCTTGCCTTTGCCGCCCGTCTTTTAAGGGAACGGAAAAGCGACCCCGCCGTAATTCAGCGGGCATTTGAGCTTTCACTCGGGCGGAAAGCGACCAGAGAGGAAGTTGCCGCCTGCGTTATGCGATGGAAGAGTGCCCTAAAATCCGAAAACAAAAAGAAGCCAGTCCATCCGTCCTTCCCCAAGAAAATTAAAAGAACGGTGATGGCGGAAAAGACCGGGGAACCCTATGATTTTTGGGAATTCCTTCCGGCTTCCAAATCCTACCAACCGGACCTGCAACGGAGCCAAACGGACGCTCGGACCCGTGGCCTCGCTCATGTCTGCCTGGTTCTATTTAACTCGAATGAATTCGCCTACCTCGATTAGGCCATAACGCCAATAAACTTTATGAAAACGCAAAATCTAGTCGCCACCCTTTCCCGCCGGGAAGCCCTTTATGGACTGGGTACGGGGATTGGATCGCTGGCCTTTTCCTCCCTTGCACAAGCGGAAAATATTCATTCGATCGGTCCCCATCTTACAGCCAAGGCCAAGCGTTGTATTTTCCTGATGATGGAAGGCGGGCCTTCTCATATCGATACATTTGACCCCAAGCCTGAACTCGCCAAAAGGCACCTCCAGAGATTTAAGCGAAATGGAGAAAGGGAAAGTGCCATGTCCTCAGGTGAACGCTATTTTGTCAAAAGTCCGTTTGGTTTTAAAAAAGCAGGTAAATGCGGAGCGGATTTTTCATCCGAATGGTATCATTTAAAAAATTACGCGGACGACATCTGCTTTTACCGTGGATGTCAGGTGGAATCCGTTAACCATCCGACTGCCTGTTATCATGTAAATACGGGCAACCGGTTTGGCGGGGACCCCGCGGTGGGTGCGTGGATTACCTATGGATTGGGTACACTCAATGAAAACCTGCCCGGATTTGTGGTTCTTCCAAGGGCCAGTTACCCCCAGGGAGGAGCCAGCAACTGGTCCAACGGTTTTCTCCCCGCAGAATATCAGGGTACCCCCCTTCGACCAGAGGGTAGTCCGATCCTGGATCTCAACCTGCCAACCGGAATGACCCGCGGGGATCAGCGAGGTAACCTCGACCTGCTTGCTCAGCTCAATAAAAAACACTTCCAACAGCGTCCGCAACAGGATGAATTGAAGGCCCGGATGTCTTCCTACGAACTGGCTTACCGTATGCAAATGGAAGTACCCGGGATTCTTGATATTGATGGCGAGACGGAAAAGACCCGTGAAGCCTATGGCATCGGAGACCTCAAGACGGATGCTTTCGGAAGAAAATGTCTACTGGCCCGTCGACTTGTAGAAAAAGGAGTCCGTTTTGTGCAGGCATATGCCGGAAACTGGGATAGCCATGATTACATATCCCGGGCTCACGGATCGCTTATCCGATCCGTTGACAAGCCGATTGCCGCTCTGCTGGGTGATCTCAAGGCACGCGGTCTCCTTGAAGATACCCTGGTCGTCTGGTGTGGTGAATTCGGTCGTACCCCGGACAATGGAATAAGAGGCGGAGGCACGAGCTATGGACGGGATCATAACCCCAAAGCCATGACCATGTGGTTTGCGGGTGGTGGAACCAAAGCCGGACATACCATCGGAGCAACCGACGATATTGGTGCCGAGGCGATTGAATGCGTTCATCATATCCGGGATGTTCATTGTACATGGCTAAATTTGCTCGGTTTGGACGATAATAAACTGACCTATTATCACGCAGGCCGTTACAAACAATTATCCCAGTTTGGTGGCGAAGTGATCAACGACTTGATCGCGTGAGCCTGCAAGCCCTCTCAAGGATCATCCTGACCATATCAACGATTCACATCCTGCTACCTCTTTTCTTTTCATTTCTGGGGTCAGTTCCAATCCAGCGGCCCAAATCGAAACCTGATCGCAATCATCGGTTCAGCAGCTTGACAGGGATGCAGTGGGTTCTTTTTTAGGAAAAAGAAGCCCTGACGGCCCAAAGCAGGACCCTTTGCATGACGAACATTAAATGTGTAAATTCAACCTGCCTGTGTTATAACCTAAACCCATGACTCGAAATTGCACTCACTGATAGTGCCAGTTTCAATGTTAAAATATAAAATCGGTTATCTATTCTTGATAAGCAGATTTCATGTTCCAAAAAGAAAGACGATCGACCTGCAGATCCGCTCCCTCATTGAAAAGGGAAATATATGGATTAATTTTTGAACCTGCCGGTCTCTTCTTATCCGCCATCACAACTTGTTTCTCATTTGCGAAAACTTCCACCAGGCATGCATCCACAAAAATCCGTAACGATAATTGCTCATTTGAATTCAGGGTGAAATCCCCGTTCTGATTCCCCACTTCAAGCAGATTTTTCTCCCGATTTATTTTAATGCGGAGTCCATTTTCACCCTTCTCGTCGCAAAGGACATTGATTCCAAAACTCTGACTTCCACTTTGCCCAACTTCCAATTTGATCTCACAGTGATCGCCTTGCATATCATCCGGAATCACTGTGGAATTCTCCTTAATAAAAATTTTTTTCCTTTGTTTTTCCCCAAAGCGTAATTTCTCCAGTTCCTTAATTGGCCTGAGGCGCATTTCACCCTTCGTGGTGAGGGACATTTCCGTGGGGAGAGACTGGGTTCCTCGGTTGTCATTATTATTTCCTTGGATGAACCAACTCCAGTTGACACGACGACCGTCGGGTGTGAGCAAGGATTCAGGGGCGAAGTACCGGCGACTGTTTCCTCCAAGCACGGCATGATATTCGGGAAGAAATTGTTCATTCTTGAATTCGCCGATGAAGTAGCGACAACCCAACTTATGGCTTATACAGGTAAGTATCCATTTATCTCCCAGCTTGAAAAAGTTTGGGCAGGAAATGTCCTCGTCCATGCTCACGCCCAATTTATCCTCATCAAATTCTGGGTGTAGAAGCTCGCCAATATGCACCCAATCCCTGAGGTTTTCCGACTTCATGATCAAGGGCGGTTGATGACTGCTTCTCCCATTCAGACCATAATAAATCCCGTCCATGATCCAGACATCCGGGTCGAAATAAGGTTCATTCACCATTAATTTACCAGACTTGTCTCGGGGAAGCATGACTTCTGGCTTACTCCACTTATTCAGGTTATCGTCCAGGGCATGCTGAATCCAGTTCCGATTGGAACCCCAACCACAGTAGGCATGGGCAGGCGTTCCCTCCCGGGTAAGAAAAGCGGTGCCGCTGAACATTCCATGACCATTTTCCTGAGGAACCAGCACGGTCGGATGCCATTCCCAGCGGACCATGTCTTGGCTTGAAACATGAGCATAGGAAATTCCGGCCCGGTTCCTGTAAATGTAATGTAGGTGATATCTACCCTTGTAATAAATAGCGGAATTTGGATCGTAGGGAGCACCAAGATCTTTTGCGGGATGAAATAGGTGATAAATGGGCCAGTTGTCAGGTATATCATCCGGCATCTCCGGAGTTTCCGGCACATATGGTTCATCAAGCAGGGGAACTTGACTGCCTCTCCTGGTTAGCTTCTCCGTCCTTGCGGCAATCAGGGTTGCACCCCGGTGTAGCATGAGCCGGCCCTTTTCCACCCTGGCTCCAATTTTTAATTTATGATGGGGGAAACGACCTGTTTGTTCTGAAGCATCTTCTTCAAAGTCCCACCAGGCATACGGTTTAATCTCCGATGCTTTATTTGGAACCAACTCCTTGATCTCACGGACGGTCAATGCCCGGTCATAGATTCGGGCATCTTCAATCATTCCCGAGATACCACCCCCCCCTCCAATGTGTCTTATACCAAAGACCACGAAGTTATTATCACTGGTAAGCAGGTCAATATTTTTGGCCGGGTATGAGGAATACAGATTTCCATCCCGAAAGATAGAAATTTGTTTTTCCTGATATACAATCGCCAACTGAATCAGAGAATCATCATCCGTGCTTTCGATTGGGTTTTGGCTTTGGTTTTTTTCCGTTCTCGCCCAGTTATGACTACCCGCCATCCATTTACCGTCCATTTTTTCCGCAAAGACAATACCATCGAATTCGAACCCTTCCTGAATGGTAAGGACGGATCCAGCTTTTACTTTTTTGTCATCCAAAATCACCCAGGAAACCAGGGTCTTGTCATACTCAGCGAAGAGATAACCAAGGGTCATGAAAAAACTTACACAAGCAATGATTTTTTTTAGGGCAAATGACATAAGACTACATAGCTATCGAATTGAATAAAACCCTTAAGCATCGACACCCTTTCATTTCAGTCAAGTTCATACGAAAACAACTTAGAAAAGAAATACGCCATGGCCCTATGACGGGGATAATCATTATTTCTTTTGTTTGGACTGATCTGATCGAATTCAGAGATTTTTGCTCTTTGGATTTAGCTCATGAAACCTTTCAGGTCTCCTGGTTTTTTAGAAGATCTGAAACTTTACCTAGAAACACCTCCAAGATGAGTCTCGAGCTGCAATCCCTCAAGTATACTGTCCTGAATGGGCTGGCTAATTCGGTTTAATTCATCCACACCCCACGATACTCCAACTTGGGTACGCATCGGGCGGGACCCCGGTTCAGCTTCGGCAAGGCTTAGATAGGCGTCGACTACCAGTTTCGGGTCGGGGAATACACCAGTGCTCAACATCTCGCCAAATCCCTGAAATAAGGCATCTGGGATGTTTTTCAATTCACCATAACTGTTCACGACTTCCGCCCGTTCCGGTTGTTTGATCGCCCCAAACAGACCAGTGCTAAAAGGTCCGGGTTCGACCAAGGCAATGTCAATTCCACAGGGAGCCAATTCGTAACGCAAACTTTGGGAATATGCCTCGAGGGCGAATTTCGTGGCACAGTAAGTGCCAAAATAGGGCACTGCAATTCTACCGGCAATCGAACTTACATTAATGATTAATCCATTACCTGCTTTTCGCATGTTTGGTAAAACAGCCTGAGTGGTACGAATCGCCCCATAGTAATTGGTGTTCATTTGCTCATGTGCCTGTGCAATACTGAAACCCTCGGTAATACCTGTGTACATGATACCGGCGTTGTTGATCAAAACATCCACCTCATCAATTTCTTTGAAAATGTCGCAAAATGCGTCCTTCACCGAGTTATCGTCTTTGACATCCATCTCGACGACGGAAATTTTACTTGAGTGAGATTCCAGTGCTTTTTTAACCGCAGCGTTCCTTTCAGTGGTATCCCTCATGGTAGCCCAAACACGATAGCCCGCATCCGAGAAAACCTTGGCGGCATCTTCGCCAAATCCACTACTTGAACCGGTGATAACAATATTTTTCATATATCCTGAGACTCACTAGACATGTTTTCAGGTATTACAATCTTGAATTTCATCTCTTCAAAATGACAGCAGGACCGAAACTTTTCCAACTTTGTTTTTATTATATTCATACCGACACTTTCTTAGAGGTTGATGAGGATGGTGGGGTAGGGAATTTTAGCAATTACTGCCCCAGGTTGTACAGAGCCTGCACTTCAGCGGCGGATAAAGCACGGTCGTAAATGCGGAGGTCGTCGATTAGGCCTTTGTAGTAAGAATCGACAGACCAATTACTTTTACCAATGTACTGTTTTGTTCTTGAAATAGTACTTGGCTTAAAAGCATCTATTTTCGAACCTGAAAGAATCGCATCTTTGTATACTTTCATTACCCCGTTTTCATCAATTGTAGCAACAAAATGCACCCATTCATTTAAGGGCCAAAAGTTTGAAACTTCTAATCTCTTATTTTTTGATGGCACATCATACACTGAAAAGTGCAAATCGCTAGAGCTGTCTTTGTTAGCTATGATGACATTGTAAGATTCTTGTCCATTTCCAAAATCGATTATCCTAGAATATTTCTGAAAGGCTTTGTATTTGACCCTAGAACTAATTGATGTAACTCCTCCCCATTGAAAATTTCTCACATCAACAAAATCATCCACTCCATCAAAACTCAAAGCTCCCCCTATTTTTCCGCCCACCCAAGTCGGACCGCCCGTTAAATTTCCATCATTTCCATTACCACTTGAATCGTAAGCCACCGTACCATTTGTCTCATCGAATTTCCACCAACCTACCAAGCCATTATGCAAGCTTGTATTGATATCAACAATAACCAACCCCGACTCCACACTTCCAAAATCATTGCTCACCACAACCGAATAATTACCATCATGTAGCGTGGTATTGGCATCTGTAATATTGAGGGTGGCGTTGGTCTCACCAGTCAGATCACTACCATCTTTTTTCCATTGGTAAGTCAGGTATTTTCCTTCGGCGGTCACGGAAAAGGAAACATTACTGTCCGCATAAACAATTTTTCCTTGCGGTTGTGCGGTAATCTCAGGCTTAAGGTATTTTAGAATCTGCTCGTTGAGCTGAGAAGTGGTAATCGTGTTATTTGCGAGCTTATTTGCAGTAATTGCTCCATCCGCCATCTTACTCGCCGTCACCGATCCGTCCGCCACTTCCGCCTGTACGAGAGGCGTACCCGCGGAGGCATTGCCGTCCTTGCGGTACAAATCATAGACATCCGCCACGGATGCGTTCAGGTCGGCGGCGAAGACTTTATTGGAGAAGACATTCTGAGCTAGTCCGCCAGCAAATATATAAATCTTATCATTTATAACTGCAGAGTCTGAAGCATATTTATTTTCCGGAAATTCTCCTACTGTTAGCCATTGTTTTTTAGAGGAATCATAAAACTCAATAGATTTTAAATAGCTACCATCATAACCTCCACCTACATAAATTCCTCCATTCGCAACCCAAGCAACGGACCAAGCCCTGAGTCTATTTAAAGATTCTTCAAATCGCCAAGAATTTGTTACTGGATCATAACTTTCAACTTGATTTAAAGCACTATCGGAACTTTCATTCCATCCCCCAATCGCCCAAATTCTGCCCTCAAATGAAACTAATTTGTGACTATGTCTTTTTGTAAGCATTGACGCTCTATTTAGCCAAGTATTTGAAGAAGAATTAAAAAGGATCGTTTGATTTATATCTTGCCCAATTGAGTTTCTTCCACCAATTAAATAAATTTGTTCATCATGCGTGATAGCAGTTCCTCTATCTACGATATTAGGTAAGTCAGAGGCAGATGTCCATTGATCGGTCAAATCATTAAAAACTTCTACGCTTGATAATCCTTGTCCACCGATTGCATAAATCTTTTGATTAAAAACTGTGCTTGCAACACCAACTCTTGAAGTAGACATATAAGTAAGAGTTTCAATAGAATTGCTTATTGGATCGAATCTTTCTGTAAGATTCCCAGAAGTATTACCACCAATAATATAAATTTTGCTATTTAAAATTTCTACACCATCGTAGACTGACCTAGCTACACTCAAAGAACCTTTCTCCTCCCAAACCAATTCCTTGGGCGTTCCCCGCTGATAAAGCGAATACCCCGTAGGTGCGGGTTGTCCATAAGGCACTGCCAGTAAGCTGCCCACGGATGGTGCATTGTAATTGGTAGTGGTGGTATTTCGGTCGAGCTTCTCCGTCACTTCTGGGGCAAGCATCGATAAGGTAATGGGAGAAGCAGTAGAAGAAGACTTGTTCAAGTCGGCAAGTACATCACTTCCTAACATAGATTTTGAAACGGTGCGATTCAGGTCACTCAGTACATCGGCAGGTAACATACTTCTGGTAATCGTTACAGTCTTGTTTAAGTCATCCCGTACATCCTGAGGTAGCATGGCACGGGTGATGGTTACTGTTTTGTTCAGGTCATTCAATACGCTAGCAGGTAGCATGGCACGGGTGATAGTCACTGATTTGTTCAGTTCAGCAATTACATCACTCCCAAGCATCGACTTATTGATCGAGCCTTCCGCAATCTTTGCCGAACCCGCTGTTTCCGCAGTTCCCGCGGAAAATGCATAAGGAACAGAAGCAAAGGGTCGGTCCGGACTCAACTGCTGAAACCCGTTCACCCCATCGCTGAACCATACCCGTAACTTCGCATTGCCATGCTTAGCGAAGACCTGCGGGTCAATCGCACCCATGCCAGATATTGCAGTGTTGCCCAAAAGCAAAGAATACAAACCACCGTTGACAGAAACTGATACGGATGCCTTAGGTTCAGAACCATTGACACTTATTCCGTCATTACTCCAATAAGTTACATTGCCATCCGTATTGACGAGGGCGAATTTGAATAATCCCTGTCCTTCAAAGGCTTCGCCATTAACCGCGACCTGCCCCGCATAATTGAGGACGGGTGGTACCGCATAGGTAAATACAGCAAAAGCTAAGTATGTGACAAATCCAACTATTCTTGTCATAAATATCACTTTTGAACAATTATCCTACTTTGTCAATGTATGAGAGAGGATAGGGGAGACCCTTGTTGTAAACATAAAGATTGGTATTGAAATACTTTTTGATTAGGTAATTTGAATGAATGTAATGTCCCTTTCTTATGTTTTCCTCTTGGTACCCTGTTTCTTTGTCTTGGCATCCTGTGAATCCAATCAAGTGAATGAAGAAGTCAAAGAACCGGCGGAAGGAATCAAAATCGAAAATATTAAGGCAACGGTTGCGGGTCGTATGCTGGAAACAAATCATGCACTGGTGGTTTTGGATATCAGGACACCGGAAGAGTTCAAGGAAGGGCATATCGCCAAGGCCATAAACATTGATTACAAGGCTGACACCTTTGAATCAGAACTTCAAAAACTGGACCGAAACCCAACCTATCTAATGCATTGCCGGAGTGGACGCAGGAGCGGACTGGCATTGGATACCTTTAGCAAACTTGGCTTTAAGCATATTATACACATGGACGACGGTATCCTTGGTTGGAAAAAACGGCTGGTGAAATAATCAAAGACAATTCCTTTGCCTTAACCCACTTTTCCGGCGGGAATTGTCAAACGATTCAACGGTCTCAGGTTAAAAATTCTTGGTTGCTCCAGTTTTATTAAGAGCTCAAAGAGTAAGCCATGTTTGAGGTCAACGATTGGTCAGGGGAAAGAAAAGACCCAGAGGATTGGATCAATCTCAGAAAGAGGATAATTATTTGAATTCTTTAAAATAGGCATCCGATTCATTGATCACCCAAATGTCTGGATTTTCTGATTGTCTTAAGCATTCAAAATCAACTTTCATCATTCCCTTTCTTGATTTGATTTCACAAAGATACTCAAATTCGATTTCGATCCGGGATACTCCACCTATGCCGGGGTCTTTCATGGGAAGAGTTTCTGCAATTACTTCTAGTTCTGAATAACCATCCTTAGTTTTGTCTCTGGATTCATCTTCGATCAAATCAAGAAATCTCTCTTTTGTCTGTCGAA
>CACMQL010000002.1 GCA_902615835.1 uncultured Verrucomicrobiota bacterium | reverse complement strand
ACAAATAGGTTGGGCATAAAAATTATCGAGACCCAGACCCAAGTATGCCTTCTTACCACGTTGGGTTTCATGAAATGAGGATGGCCGTTGTATCCATCCTCTTGCCATCCTTCACCATCCTCGATCAGGAGGATGATCTTTAGCTTATCGAAAGTGAGATTCCCCGTCAAATTGAGTTTTTTTTAGTTTTTGTTCCCAGTCATGGTTCTTGGATTTAAATCTTTGGAAAGAAGAGTACTCATCGACTGAAATCTTACCATTCGAATTTTTGTCAATGTGGGGAAACAGCCATTCGTAGCCGCTCTTCTGCGAATTCCAATCATCCTGTGACTTCCACCGCACCGACTGAAGTTCGGTCTCATCTTGTTTCACACGATCAAGAATTTGACCAAGATCATCCAATTTACGCCGGAGTTTTTTATAGGGAACATCCTGCACCGCAATTTCATTATCCGCTGCTAGGGCCGCGGCGACCCCGGCGGATTCTCCAAGTATCATCCACACCGGCTCCATGCGAAGAGAGGTAAACGCGATATGGCTGGCCGAGACGCAAACGGGAACGATCAAATTATTGCACTCTCCCCTAGTAGGAACGATAACTTCGTAAGGGATTTTGTAGCTGCCGTTATATTTCCCTTTGTCGAGATAAACGATGGAAAACGCACCACCCTGCACCGCAATCTTGTCGTCCTCCACGACCACGGCGTACGGCCAATCATCCACTCCATAGGCTGCCAGACTTACCGTATGAGGGGGGTCGGTTTTGCCTTCCAGATCTTTCTGGGTGACGACATAGGAGGAAACCATTCGACGGGCTTGACGAACATAGAGCTGATTGGGCCAACCCCCAGTCTCATCGAACACACCTTTCCTGAAAGAGGTATTAGTTGCCCGTTGCTTCATGCTTTTAGGGGCCGAGGGATCGGTTTTGGCAAAGTGGATCGAGTTGATCAGGAACTCCTGATGGAACTTCCAGATACCTGACCGTGTTGCCCAATCACCGTTCGGGTAGTGCTCGTTGCACCCGTAGACGGTAGATCCCATCAGGTTGCGGTTGGATTGAGCCCCTCCGACAAAGGGTGCCTTCTTATGCACCGTGAACTGGTTAAGTGTTGTTCTCATATGTCGATTGGAAAAGATGTCGACCCCATCGCGAATGGCTCGGCGGTAGACTTCAAATTCGGCCGGGTCATAATTCGTTGGTTCTGGGATGGGTATGCCCTGGCCACTCATATCAAACTCGTAACGGAAGCAGTACCCCATCGACAACTCGTCGGCACTCCCCAAGGGTCCAATTTTTCGATCCTGAACGAATGGGATCAAGCCACTTTTCGGGTTACCCGACTCGACATAAGGATCGATGTCGTGAAGCCAAAGGCTCGGACGCACCCCGGCTAGCGATTCATCATAGTGCTCTCTCGACTCGCGACCCCAGGTGTAACGAACTCCGCTCATCGAGAGCAAGTCGCCCTCGTAAGAACAATCGATGAACACCTTTGCGGAGACCACAATCGCGTTTCGCTTCTTCGGCTCGGGAATGGGGCAACCGGTATCATCGACGGGGGCGTAATCGAGGATGATCGATTGGATCGAATTATTTTTGTTCTTTGAGGGAATCTTCTCACCCATCGCAATCGGTTTTTGCCGAGTTGGCTTATCAAGGGTCTCGTCCCCGACTTCGACTTTGCCCACTCGGTGGTCGTAGATAACGGTGATTCCTCGATCCTTTACCAACTTTTTGAATCGCTCCCGATATTGTTTATTGCCGATGCCATGTTTTGCATGCCCTCCATGGGCTCTTTTTTGTTCTTTCAATCCCTCCATCAGGATTTTGTAGGTTGAGCCACCCACTGTTTCTCCTTTACCCCAGTCCAAGTGATTGATTCCACCACCTGTCATTCCGCCCAAGCAGCGGGTGGGTTCGACTAGGATTACCTTGGAACCCTCTTTGTGCGCTGCGAGTGCCGCCATAACGCCACTGGCCGTACCACCATACACGCAGATGTCCGCTTTGTAATGTTTATCTTCTGCAACCAGAAAGCCTGGCCAAATCAGCAGGGCATTCAAAATAATGGTTAATCCAAAGGGAAGTTTCATGGTAATGTTAAATATCTTAAGTATTCGATTTCTTATATTTGAAAAGATGGATGGTGGTAAAGTCGTATGGGCCAGAATTGTTGCATTTCTTTATTGTGCCCATGCGACAATAGTCTGCATTCATGTGTTCGCATTTGGTTAGAGAGTCTTGATCAGTTTCAATCCATTTTCCGGTGCAGGCAAAGTGACAATACCCTCAATGAGTCTATGTTTTTTCAAAAACTGGTCGGCGGCAATAATGGTCAGATCTTTCCATGGCTGCTTATTGAAGAATGCGTGGCTCTGCCCCTGGGCGGTCCACCACTCAATGGACTCGTTTTCGAGCGATTGCATCTTCTCGCAGGCACTCTTCCAGCCTGTCAGCCAGTTATCCTTCGTGCCCCAGAAAGCAATCATGGGGGGCATGGCCGCTTTGATGTGCTTTTCAAAGGTGACCTCGGTATCCTTTTTGGGTTTGAGTGCCGGATTGAACAGCAGGTAAGCAACTACAGTCGTATCGTACTCTTTTGAATCATTGGGATCATTCAGGCCGGGGTTTGTGGTTGCCAATAAAGCGATATGTCCGCCTGCCGAGCCTCCGCCGGCGATAATGCGTTTTGAATCTACGCCCAGTTTGGCCGCGTTCTGTTTGTACCACCGAATTGCACTCTTAGCATCGGTGATACAGAGGCGTTTACCCTTACCCAACCTGTAGTTTGCGGTGGCGGCCACGAGCCCACGACTCGCGAAGTAGTGGCAAAGATAGCGAAATGAGATCCGGTCTCCTTTGCTCCAACCACCGCCGTGGAACATGATGATTCCAGGCACCGCTTTGCTGCGGTCATGATCCTTTGGGAAATGAATCTCTATTTCATGAGCAACACCACCTTGTTTCTTATAAGAGTAGACTTTCCCTTCTGGTGCACCCTCACTGAGGTCACCTGTCGTACCTAGACAATAGAAGGCCATTCCGACTAGAACAACAAATATCAATTTTTTCATTTATCGATTCGGATACGGATGTCTTTGAATTCGACCTTGGTGCCCTTGCCATGGTCCTGAAAGGCGATCCATCCTTTGGAGGTGGAATACTTTTCATCATGATCCGTAAGCTGGGAAAAGACCACACCGTTAATCTTCTGAATAACCGTTGGCCCCTTGGCGATGACCACCAGATCATTCCAGCCATCTTCTTGGTAGGCAGACTTCACTTTGTCGGGATCCGCAACTTTCTTGATGCTCTTGGTTCCATCCTTGGCATAGATCGTTTCCTCCCCGGCCTGGGCCAATTTGCTCCGGTATTTCTCAGGTGCCTTGGAATGATGCCACAAGCCCATCTTGGCTTGGGGGGCCACTTCCACCTGGTACCCGCGTGACTGAAAGGGCTCGAACTCGATCGTTCTTACCTGTACACCGGAATTGCCGCTGTGGTAACGAAAGGATAGGCGAAGTTCAAAATCGACTGGCTGCCCTCCCCTCCAGAAAACCCAGTTATTGATGGTCGACTCCTTGGGGGTGATCGCTCCGTCCTTCACCGTCCACATGCCGGGCATACCTTCCCAGCCGGTCAGGTCTTTTCCATTGAAGATCGAGGTAAAGCCTTTTTCGACCTTGAAGGCGTGAAGGGACGTGATCGCGATAAACAAGCACGGTGAAATTACAATTCTTGGGAATACTTTCATAGGAGGATTATATTAATTTTATTTCGTGTAAAGGTTTACCTTCATGGCAGTAAGAAAAATGCTTTTATCATTTTAAACGATAAATGTCTTAGATAAACGGATTCTTACAATTCTTTTAGCTTTAGTTGAACCAAAAACATCTACCAGGAACAAGGTTTACTCCTGAAACATATTCCATCCATAATCGTACATTCCGGTGCTCATCTAATCCAAAAAAGCCTAGCACAAAAATGCATCCCCGCCTCGGGTTTGCTTAAATTTGAGCTACTTGGTAATGAACGCCTTGCTCTGAACCAATGCGTGCACGAATGCGGAGACGGAATGATCTTCTTTCTTCGCGGCAGAGGTAATTTCATTCGCCAAATCCTCATCGGTGAACCCGAAGGGACGGCCCAAGCCATAACCGATCAAATGCTCGGTAAACCCACGGGCAAAATCATCCTCCCGCTGGGCAATCAAATCCCGCATTTCAAAATAGTCCGCAAACTCCGGACCCTTATGAAACTTTCCGGATGGATCGATATCATAGGTTTTCTTCCCGTGCTTGTCTTCGGTCCGCCATTTACCGGCGGCGGTGAAGTTTTCCAACCCAAACCCGATCGGATCAATCTTACGGTGACAACTGGCACACTGCGGTTCTTCCTGGTGAGCAAGAACCCGTTCCCGAGCAGTGAGAGGCTTGTCGGCCAAGCGGGAAAGTTGTGGGACATTAGGGGGTGCCGGAGGTGGTGGATCATTCAAAAGATATCGTAATACCCACGCACCCCTTTCGACAGGACTGCTCTCGATTCCGTCACTGCCCATGGCAAGTACGGCAGCGGTCCCAAGCAGTCCCCCGCGTGGAGAATCAGCAGGCAGAGAAACCTTGCGGAAATGATCACCATTTACTCCATCAATTCCATAATAGGTACCGAGCAGGCCATTGATCATCACATAATCGCTCTTTAATAATTTACCCAGTCGGCCTTCCTCCCGATCCCTCATCAGCAGAGCAAAGGATTCGTATACTTCCTTACGGGAAGATGCCCGCACACTTTCATCGAATTCGCGGTGCAACTTGGTATCGAACTGAAAGAAGTCCAACCGCTCCATATGCAGCCATTGGTGAACAAATCCGGATACAAAATCATCAGAGCGTGGATCGGTAATCATTCGATTTACCTGCTGCCTGAGAATTTCGGGCTTACTCAATTCATTCTTTTGCGCCAATGAGATCAGTTCCGAGTCAGGCGGACGGCTCCAGAGGAAATACGACAAGCGTACGGCGAGTTCACGGTCGGTAAGCGTACGCTTGGATTCTTCCTTGTTGGGCTCATCCAGATATATAAAACCCGGGGATGCAAGAATGACACTCATGGGCGTGCGAATGGCCACATCGAAGCTTTCACCAGCCGCTTTCCTAATTTTTAAAAGACCCATCAATTTATCAATAAATTCAGGGTCTGGTTCTACTTGTCGATAGGCATCGACACAGAAATCATGAAACATTTTACGGGCCCGCTCTTCCTCGGTATCTTCCGAGCCGTAGCGGTTTTCCGTAAGAATGGAGACAAGACCTGCAGAAGCAGTATCTGTTAGCAAGGGGCCTTCCCATTCCACCCAGTCGATCCAAAGAGCCGGAGGGGCGGCCATGCCGTTTTTGTATATCTCCCGCTTACCCCGCAATGTGTCTGCCTTAAGGTTACTTTTCTCACGAAGTGAAAATTTTCTTGGCCCATCCAGGGTCAACTCAACTGTGGTTTCGAAAACCTGGGGATCCGTTGTGGTCCCGGTGACTTGAAAAGTTTCCAATAAGTTAAACCCATCACCACCAACATTCCTCGACCCTGCCTGGCTTACCGAACCAAGAACGGCAAAATGACGATCGGGTGATGTGCCTTCGATGGAACCGATACGGACACGGAGACGGTATTTACCGAGCGGCAATGGTTTGGATTTTTTGGGGGCACCCAGGGGATCCATACTTATTTCTATAAATTCCTCACTGTTCAGGTTTCCATTCCGGTCAAATACGCCTAGTAAGGATCCGGTTTTGGTCAGCGGATCATTGAGGTAGCGAAGTTGGGAAGGTGCTTCCATCTCGTATCTGCGGATTCTGAACTTGGCCTCATCCAAATCTTTCACTCCTACTGCAGGACGGGGAATTCCGTCCTTTTGAAAAGCAAGAGCGGCCTCGTACCCAGCCTTGAAGTAATTTTCAAATTTTCGCTTCACTTTAGCAGTGGCGTAATGCTCCACCTCACGTCGCTGCTTAAAAGTCTTGTTTTCAGAGGGGGCAAGCGGGCCTTCCCATTCCACCCAATCAATCCAAAGAGCGGAAGGCGGAGCGAAACCCGTTTCATCAATGCCTTTGTTGTAATGCAGCACGTCGTCTTTAAAGTTGCGCTTTTCACGAAGAGCAAACTTGCGTGGACCGTTCAAGGAAAGCTGAATGTCTGCCTCCAAAACTTGAGGGTTGTCCGTTGATCCGGTTACCTGAAGAGTCCGAAGGAGGTTGAATTGCCCTTCATTGGGAACCGCTCCTAGTTCAAGAAAGTGACGACTTTTGACGCTCCCTTTGACTGAACCAACTCTAATCCGAAAACGATAGGTTCCAGGTGGCAAAGTGTCCACTTCATGCTCGATATTTCGCCATCCACGATGTTGTTCGGGCGGCAGCGCAATGAACTCTTCCTTGTTCGGATTGAATATAGTGAGCAAAGAACCTTTTTGGGTGAGAGGATCATTCATGTAACGACGCCAAGTGGGGCCTTCTCTCTCAAATCGCCTGATACGGAACTTCGCTTCCCGTTCATTGGTAACACCTTTTTTCGGTTGAGGAATTCCGTCCTTTAAAAATTTTTGGCCAGTCTCGTAACCCCCTTTGAAATAGCCTTCGTAGACATTTTTGATTCTGTAGTTTGCCTGGACTTCCACTTCACGGCGCTGCTTCCATATTTTTGGTTTTTTTGGAATAGGCCCTTCAATCTCTGCCCAATCTATCCAGATTGCTGGCGGGTGCCCGTACCCATTCTCCGCCATGAGTTGATTGTGCTCATCCCAAAGGGTCTTTAGATTTGCATTGTTTGGCTGCTTTTCCTGTACCGCAAATTCACGGGTCGTATCCGAACGCACCTCAATGGGAATTTCCATAATCTGTGGAGCTTCGATCGTACCGTTAACCTGATGGACACTGATTGGTTTACCTTTCAATCCCCAGTCCCTTACTTCAATATCCCTCTGGGGATGACCGATCTCAATAAATTTTCGGGCGGCAGGCGTTCCCTTCACCGTGCCCAAGCGGACACGAAAGATATAATCACCCACGGGCATCTTCTTCGGGGCAACAATAACCCGTCCGGTTCCGTGGGTCAGTTTAAGATAGGTACCGGTGTTCCGATGCGGCAGACTGGCGTAATGCTTGAGCAGGGCCAAATTCTTGGATCTTGATGGGTCGGCTGCAGCCGCTTTTTGAAAATCTAAGAAACCGAAATCTCTGGGGTTGGGCACATTCTTAAAATGCTCGGCAAAAATGTAAAAGCGATTGGGGTGATCAATCAGGCGATTCTTCTTTCGTATCTCAGCAATGATCGTCTGATTCTCCGGAGATTTAGCCGCCTCATCCACACCTTTTTTCCATTGTTTAAAACGGTTCTGCGTTGCTTCCGCTTTTTTGATGATTTTCTCATTGGCCGGATTAATGGTTTTTTCGGGCTCAACCCGGGTGATCGATGACTTAATAATCTTTTTATCTCTGATCGGACCTTCCAGCTCAGCCCAGTCTATCCAGACGGCCGGGGGATACCCATAACCATTTTCCTTCTTGATGCGGTAGAATTGCTTCCTGTATGTATCGCGGTCTTCGGGCTGGCGTTCCTGAATAGCAAACTCATTGGGGTTGCCCGATCCGATTTTCACAATCGTTTCAATAATCTCCGGACTCTCAGTGGTTCCGTTTACCTGGTGTCCGCTGATCGGCTTGCCGGCAAAGCCAGCCGGAACCTGATTGGTTCTCTGAGGGTATCCGATCTGAATGAAATGGCGGTTAGGATCAGAACCTATCACTGACCCGGCCCGTATCCTGAGCTTGTACTGTCCAGGGGCTAGCTTGTCAGCAGGCGGAGAGATAACGATCCGTTGAATTCCCCAACCAAGCTTTAGGTAGGTGCCACGGTCGCTGAGGGGTAGTTCAGCATAATGTTTCTGGTAGGCATACATGCGGTCATAACCACCCCGGAAAGAAAACTCTGCATCATTGGAATCCTTAAATCCAAAATTCTTTGCATCGGGTACACCCTTCAGAAGATCGGCATTTTGATAGAGCCTAATACTGTTGGTCAAATCAGTGAGGTTGTACTTCTTGCGAATCTGCTCGAGCGCTTGCTGATTCTCTGGAGCCAAGGCAGCCTTGTCGACACCCGCCTTCCAGCCAAGGTAACGCAGTTGGACATCCTCAAGTCGCTTCATCCACTTCGCACTCTCCACATTAACCGTGTTTTCCGGCTCCACCCGAAAAGTTAGGACCTTCTGATCTATGCTGGCATGCCGGGCAAAAGCCTCATCAATCGCAGTACGTCCAAGTTCCAGATACTGTTCAAACTGATCACTGGAAATAAACTGCGAAGCACCGACCGTATCAAAACTACCGGCTCCGCCATCTTCAGGAAGGGACTCAACATTTAGACTCACACCCGTAAGTGACTCGATGGTATTGTGATATTCACGCCGGTTAAGACGACGCATGGTAATCTGCCCACCGGAATCGGAAAGTTTTTTACGGGCCAATACCATGGTCTTGGCAAGATCTTCGAGAAAATCCGCCTTGGCCACCTTTTCAGGCTGCCGTTTGTTTTCCGGTGGCATCTCACCGGAATTCATCACATCCAATACTTTTTGCCAAAGCTCGGCATGTTGAAGAGTGTTTACCTCCAGTGGAAGATCCTCCAAGTTTACCTTACCTTTCTGAGTATCCGCGTTGTGGCAATCCATGCAATGATCGTACATCAGATCAAGATGCTTTTCGGGCACGATGGCTTGGGCGTCATCTGCATAGACAGAGGTGCCGGCCAATCCAGAACCGGCTAACAGTAAGGCTAATTTACAATTCACGCCTGAAGTTCTTTGACCACGTCGGTACTGTCCCCGTGACGATCCGCCTGAATTCCCAATCCGTGAAGCATGGTAAGCCAGACATTACAAAGTGGAGTATCCTTGGACAGGACCAGATGTTCACCCAATTTCAGGTTGGCCCCGCCACCGGCAAGCAAGGTCGGGCAGTTATCCAGGTAGTGGATACTGCTGATATTTGACCCAAATGCCAGCGAGGTGTGATCAAAAAGACTGCTGCCATCTGCCTCCTTAGTTGACTTCAACTTGTCCATGAAGCCAGCAAGCAAGGTGCTGTGCATTTTATCACGGGCCCTGGATGCTTCCATACGCTCACCTGGAGAGTAGTGACTGACATTATGGGCGCTGTGGGTGAAATCCATACTCTTAAGAAGGGTCTGACCCGGCATACGGTATGTCAAAGCACGCGTGCTGTCGGTTTGCAAAGCGGCAATAATGAGATTGTACATCATCTCAATTTCTTCCTTCCCCTTAAGCCCGACGGGCGGCTCTTCCAACGGTGCCTTGGGTTTTGGCTTATCCAGCCAATCCTCATCCTTGCCTAACCGGGTCTCAATATCACGAATACCCTGGAAATACTCATCCAGTTTATTGTTATCATTCCTGCTGAGTCCTTTCTGCACTCTGTTGGCCTCGGTCAAAACCGCATCCAGTACACTGCGCTTCTCAGCAATGGCCGCCTGCCTTTGTTCGAGAGGCAAGTCTTCCGCAGAGAAAAGTTTATGAAAAGTCTTTACCGGATCATTAAATCCTGGAAGCGGCTTACCCCGCTTATCCCAGGCCAGGGATCCACCCGGCCCGTGTCCGGATGCACTGCCATCCGTGCTGTCGAGTTGAATAGAGGTAAAACGGGTTTGATTCCCGAACTGACCAGCTACCACTTGGTCAACAGAAATACTATTCGCCATATTTTGACCGGGCACTGAATAACGGTTGGCTCCGGTTAGCCAAAAAGTACTTCCCCAGTGAGCTTCATTACTGAACTTATTTGCACAACCCTGAACCACCGTAAAATCTTTCTTATGTCTGGCAAGTGGGCTCAGCCCTTCAGACAGGGTATAATCGGCTCCTTTTTCATCCGTGCTTGGGTACCAAGTTTGTTTGGTTACCCCAAAACCAATGCCCATGAAGACGGCCCGCTTGGGTATCGCAACTGCGGTTTTGGTTGCCGCTGAGGCAAACCGACGAAAACCAATGGACTCAAGAGCAGGCAATGCGATCAATGCCCCTGCCCCGCGAAGGAAAGATCTGCGATTAAATTCAGTTTTCATAGTAAAAATAATAATAAAAGGATAATTTTATATATCAAATGTCTTTGCTACGAAAAACCTTACAAAAATTTTATGGTTAACTGCAAATTAGTGGTTTGTTTGATAACAAACTTCCACCACGAAGACCTTACTGGAAAATAACTTATTGGCCCTTAGTTTTGACCTTTGGATTTCGTTTTCCTGATGTTTTTTGCTCTGGTGCTAGGAAAAATCAGCTCATTGATGAAAGCAGACACTTCTTTCTGATCGAGATCTCCAGAGGAGTTCTTATCGGCTCGTTTAAAAAAGACATCAATGTGTGCCTTACTGCCCAAAAGGTCTGCCAGTTCTTCTTTAGAAAGGACTTCATTACTGTCCTTGTCGGAACCTTTGAACCATTGCTCAGGTGTCTTTCTGGACATATTCCACCACTTGACTTTTCCCAAAAAAGCAGAAAATTCCTTGAGATTCAGGCCTCCGGACCTGTCGCGATCTGTCTTTGAAAAGGAAGAAATTAAGAATGTCATGAATTCAGCTGTATCAAAGGGAGAAGTAATGCTTGAAAAAATAAAACTACAAATAGCTTAGATTTAATTTGAGTATTTGTGGGTGTCTCCGAATCATAATTTTTCCATGATAATGAAACATCCAATATCACGCTTCTTAATCAACATTTTAAGTATCTATCTTTTTTGAAGTTTTGGAAATTACACTGCTGGAAAAAACCAAACTGCAGAGGTAAAAGAGGCATTACCCACAAGACCGCTCTCTCATTTTGACAAAATGCATGCTGAGGACCTTAAAGTTGTTCAGCAGAATAAAAACTTCGACCTAGTAATGATTGGTGACTCGATCACCAATGGTTGGGATAATTCCGATAAGCAAGATCTGCTTAAGGAAGCTTTTCCTAACTTTTCTATTTTGAATTTAGGAATTTCAGGCGACACCACACAAGGCGTTTTATGGAGACTGCATGATGGCGTGTTGAATGATATTTCGACTAAAGTGGTCATGGTAATGATTGGCACCAATAATTTAAGAACAGGCAAATCCGAGAATATTGCACTCGGGATTAAAGAAGTCACCAAAGCACTGAGGAGCAAAGTTCCAAAGGCAAAAATTTTGCTACTTGGTTTGTTTCCGAGGGGACGGGATGCAAAAAACGGATGGCGCTTAAAGACGATTGAAGTGAACAAGATCATACAGGATTTGGATGATAGTCACACTGTGATCTATAAAGATATAGGGAAGGCATTCCTCGACAAGTATGGTTACTTGTCCGAAGACATATCAAAGGATGCACTCCATCTGACTGCAGAAGGATACAATCGTTGGGTGGAAACAGTGAAGCCATTGATCCTGAAGTTGGCGAAAAATCATAAAAATCTTTAATATAATAATCCTATTTACTACATGAAAATCAGACATTTACTTCCTTCGCTTGTTCTAAGCGTGCTTGCACCTGATTCCGAGCTTGCGGCAAATGATACCAAAACCATACCACTGCAGGAACTGTATGAAATGCCAATCTCTGAGGTTCCGGAAAAGGTTCGCGTCACCGAACTTAAATCACGCCATGGGAGGCAACGAGTCGATACTCTGATTCATGTATTGGAAAAATTTCCGAACCAGTGGGAATACATTGGTGGTGGAAAGATCAGCGTAAGCAATCAGTATTCCAATGCCGGGCTTAAATCAATCCGTTGGGATTGGCAGCCTGGCGACATCATCCGAATCAGGAACCTCGGCGTACTGACTGATATAAGAATTCTTGGTGACTCGGAGATCGCTCCTTTCGTGATGTTCCTGTTTCAGGAAAAACCTCTTCCTAAAAATACAAAATTCGATCTGTTCTTTCGACGCGTGGATTATACCGAACCCGGAAAAGATGAGGAACGCAAAACAGACTTAATCAATCTTCATTACTACATGAATTTCAGTGGTAGTTGGTGTCGTATGGGTGGCAGTCGGTTAAAGTTCCGCGAGGAAAGTTACAGCAATCTTAACCGAATCGACATCATGCCCGATGGGGTGCCGGAGCCAGAGGATAATGAACTCATTCTACGAGCTCCGACCGATGTTGATTCAGGTACCTTTTTTTTGGATCGGATCGTTGTCAGTGCCCAGCTTCCGAATAAAGGTCTGCTGGAAACTGAGAGCCACGGCTATTTACCTTACACTTACTCAGATAAGTCGGGGGCTTATGATCAGGAGATTCAAGCAATCCTGCCTTTGGAACAGATGGCAGACACCGTGACAAACGGTATTCCTGACACACCATTTTCTCCTGAAAAATACAACATGAACCGGGCCAATTATTATGGTTACTATCTACAGCAACCCCAGCTTCCTGAAAGGATATCCGGAGAACAAAAAGTTTTACTTGATAATCTTCGCACCGAATTTTTCGAACATTCCGTTCCAGACTCCCTTCCCAAAACTGATCCCAAGTATATATCAATCGAAAAACAAGCTTTGGAAGCTCTTGCAAGAGATTGCATACTTCAGAAGGATGGTTCCTATAAATTCAAAGAGTCGATCAATTATTGTGCTTCCAATCCTTTTTTAATGGGCGATCGAGGGGTGCCGGTTACTCCGGCGAAGAACTTCCCCGAAAGTTCAGGTCATGAGATAAATGTAAATAAAATGTTATCGGTCTATGCTGATTGGTTTGTAAGATGTCCGGACAGTCAACCGGTACAAGCTTTTGTTAAAGCTTACATCGACTGGTTCGGCTACCAGTACTACAATCCACCAATGTGGGCGGTTGGTTACACCAGTCCAAAATCCGGATATGGTGGTGTCATCTCCTGTCGAAATTTGATCGCCGGATTTAGAAGGGCGGGTGCAGAGGGTAATCAACACTACATCGATACTCTCGGACGGTGGGGATTGTGGATGGCCAATGCACACATGACAGCCTACGCCAAAGAAAAACTGCCTGGTATCAGCCGTGAGTTTAGCGGTAAGAAAATGTACTCTGCTCCCCTATTCGAAACCGACGACCGGAAGCTAGTTTCCATGTTGAACTCGCTACAGGACACTTTCACCCGGATCTTCGATATTTCAGTCATTGACCGCAGGGGTATGATCAAGCCGGACTACACATTCTATCACCATGGCCATGTTAGTTACTGGGGGAATTATCACGCCCACATGGAGGCAGCAATGGGTCCTGCCGGAACTCCGTTTGATTTTAAGGCAGAGACATTGAGAAACCTGGCTTTGTATACCACTCGCTACACATTCATGGGACAGGAAACATCGACCATGTTAAAAGGCGGACAAAGCCCCTTCTTTGGTTTTCCGACTTATCAGCAACGGTGGAATGTTAAGTTTAAAGGGGATGCTTATGACCCGAAACTCACTTACAACAGATCTTTCAGTCTGGATAGCTGGCCAAGTAATTCAGTATTCGACTATTTCTACCAGATGGATTGGGAAAAGGTGCCCTCTGCGAAAAAATACCTGGCGGGAGTTCTCGGCAGAGCTGAGGTAATGTCAGAAGAAAGCAAGAAAACACTCCTCAACGACTATCCGAAGCTTGGTGAGATTAAGAGTCAACCAACGAGCCATTTCAGTATCAATTGGACGGGGGGAGGAACCTACAATCATGGCCTAGCCAAAGTCGCCTACGGTGGCTATAATGATAAAGATCCAAATCCATCAAGACCGTCGCCTACCGCATCAATGGGATGGTTGCGCGGATACGGTGCACTCTACTTAATGGAAGTAACCAAAACCCGCCCGAAACCACTTGGAGGGACTCACGAAGGGTACGAATGGACCAAAAACCCAGGAACTACCGTTCCCAACCTCACCAATGCCGACTACTTGAAGATTTGCGAGGCTCACCAGGTATCTAAAGGCGGCAGAGGAAATGGTTCTCTCACATTTAACGAAACTGACGAAGAATTCGGTAAATTCGGCAACTTCGCATTTCAAAGTCGAATCGATGAAAACCTGCCCATGTGGAAAGACCTCCTTGACATCGATGGGGTGCAGGGAAACAAAAGCTATCATTTCTTTCAGGACACAGTGGTATGCCTGGGCAGCAGTTACCAGGCTGGAACAGACCGTTCGATGGAGACCACTCTTTTCCAGGAAGGATTGGGGAA
Organism: uncultured Verrucomicrobiota bacterium; assembly: GCA_902615835.1. Taxonomy (GTDB): domain Bacteria; phylum Verrucomicrobiota; class Verrucomicrobiia; order Opitutales; family Seribacteraceae; genus Seribacter. The sequence continues at coordinate 73,021 of CACMQL010000002.1, read as the reverse complement.
TGGCAAATTTGGAATGATCTGGGATATGAAGAATGTTAACCGTTGGAATCCTGAAAATCCATCATTTGTTCATAATGGTAAAGAGTACACAGAGCCGGTTAAACTAGAAAACCCGCTCAAAGAATCCAATTACCTAATCTCCCCTTTCGGTCATGCGTGGATGATTCCCGGCGGACAAAGTGGTAAACTCAAGATCGATTGGAGTCACCGCAAAACCCTTTACCGATATCGCTGGGGATTCGATGCCGAAGGAAAGCAGGACGCCAGTAATCAACATGATATGGAAGGGACCACAGTGATCGCCTCACTCGATCACGGGCCGGCTCGTAAAGAGTCAGCTCACCACTATTGCGTAGTCTTGAATTCGGAAGGTAGAGACATGAATTCCTTCAAAGAATATGTCGAACAAAGACAGGAGAACCCTGGCTACCGAGTCATCAAGCAGGACGAACACTCCCACGCCATCGTCTTCAATGAGAATGGAAAAGCGCTCTTCAGTTATCTGGTATTCAGCCCGGAACAGGAACTGGACATCCCCCTTGTCTCCTCAGCCAACACCCGGGTAAATCTTATGATGCAACCTGGCGAAAATAATGAATACACCCTGTCTATTTGCGATCCCTGTGTCGACATAGAGAAAGACCGTAATGCAGAGAATTTCGAAAGATCAAAGGAAAGAGAAGTGCGAATTTCATTCTCAAAAGACCTGAAAGTTGAGCTTCTTTCGAGCACTTCAGGACTGCCTCAAGTCAATCCACCATTAGAAGCCCATATCGAATCTGACAATCAATTGGTATTTACTACGAGCAATGGGGTTACGGATAACTTCATCGTAAAGATTCAATAATGTTCCGCCAATCAAACGGCCAATCCTTCAGAAGTTCGATATAGATTTACAAAACCAATGAAAATATACTTCTTTTATTAGTTTACTTTTATACTTCTACTTTTTTTTCGGCTTTTGTTTTTCTTGATTTGGAAATTTTGCTTCGCTTGATTTTAGAAGAGATTTGAGGCGTTTTACCTTTTGTGGATATTTCCCCGCAAGGTTGATAGTCTCGCCAATATCCTCTTTTAAATTGCACAGCTCCCACACACCCGATCCTGCGTCTTCCAGGAACCAGCCCACTTTCAATGGAGAGACCAGTTTCCAGTCCCCTTCCCGAATAGCATTCCCTTGGAGGATCCGGGTCTGCACCGATGCAGATCCCGGGTTATAAATGAAGGATGTACGGGCTGTCTTGGATTTACCCAAAATAAAATCCAGTTGATTAACTCCATCGATAGTTCGGTCATCGGGAATCTTTGCTCCGGTAATCGAGGCAAAGGTGGGCAAGAAATCGATCGTCGCCATGAGACCGTCATTCGTTTTTCCCTCGGGGATTTTTCCCGGCCAACGCATAATACAGGGCACACGGATACCGCCCTCGTAAATCGATGCTTTTCCATCACGCAAGGGTCCGGCATCGCCCCAGAAAATCGAATTCTCGGGATGCCCTTTTTCTTTTCATAATATTTGGGCTGATTCCAGGGACCGTTATCAGTGGTGAAGATAACCAAAGTATTTTCTTTTAAACCAAGTTTCTCAAGGGTTTCGAGCAGGCGGCCCGTTTCAAAATCAAATTCTTCAACCACAGCACGATAAAGGTTGTCGCCCGTTTTTTTCTTAAATTTGGGAGATGCATCGATAATGGTGTGCATCATTGTGTGTGAGAGATAGAGGAGGAACGGCTTTTGGGAATCACGCTGATTAACCAGATAATCAACCGCCTTGTCGGTGTAGAGTCGGGTAAGCCCCGCCATATCATCGGTTGTGCCCACCAGCTCATTGTTGCTGTGTAAAACCGATTTACCGCTATCGTTCGCACCCAGGGCCCCGAAATAATAATCAAATCCCTGTGCATTGGGCATCCGTTCGACAATCGCCTTTCGGTTCGAAACATCCCATTTCCCTACACATGCCGTCTGATAGCCGACCTCTTTAAGCATCTCCGCAAAGGTGATTTCAGATGCGGGCATCGACCACCCTTTACTACGGACGGGATATCGACCGGTCAGCAGAGCCGAACATGATGGCCCGCAAACCGGCTGGGCATAAAAGGAGGTAAATTTGGTTCCTTCTTTGGCCAGCTTATCGAGGACCGGTGTTTGGTTTTCCTTACTTCCAAAACAACCCAGATCAGCATAACCCTGATCATCAGTGAAAATAATTAGGATGTTTGGTTTATCGCTTTCAGCTGTAACCATCTGAATCGCGAATAGACTTAAGAAAAAGAAGGCTGCAAGATTAAAGGATTTCATATCAAGGTGTTGATTTTATAGGGGTAAATTTAAAGTAATAACAACTTTTAATTAAATACATAATAGAGCAAAATCAGGCCTATTGACCATCCCACCGCTTACCTTCACTCACTCCGATACCCTTTACATGCATAAATAACTTTTCCTTCCTGATTTTTACTTCAATGAAACTCTTTTTATTGGAGCGGGATATGGTGCGGGCTTCGGGTCGAGGTATGGTATAAGATATCGTGGGTCCGGCTTGGTGCCCGCGGGGGCACCCTCAAGCGGCCAGGCGAATACCTCACTCGCGTCCCGATCGGAATGATTCAGCCGTGGCAATGTAGCAGACCATTGATCGAGTTTCTTTCGTAACCTGTCAGCGACCTTTGCATCTGATTGAATACGATTGTTTATCTCATAGGGGTCGCTGGCTAAATTAAACAACATCTCCTGCTCAGTGGACCGCCAAAGTTTCCAATCACCAATACGGACTACCTGAGTGTGCCAGAACTCCCAGAACATTGGTTCCGGCCTTTTAATTTTGGAAACTTGCCCGCTCAACCGAGGAAGTAAATCCACGCCGTCAAACTCTTCAGGTATCACTCCGCCTCCGGCTTTGAGGGTTGTTGCAGTGAGATCAAGCGTGGTCACCATCTCTTGAATCACCGTGCCGGGAATAATTTTGCCTTTCCAGTAAGCAAACATGGGCACCCGTATCCCTCCCTCGAACAGGCTGCCTTTCTCACCTCGCATGGGTACATTGTTCGATCCATTCCAGACTCCACCTTTTGTTCCCGGTTCTCCTGCAGGCAGACCCGGCTCCTCTCTACCCATTTTACTTGGGGCACCGTTATCGCTGGTGAAGAGAACCATTGTATTCTCTTCAAGGCCGTGCTCACGAAGTTTGGCCATTACTCCACCCACTGCGTCGTCGATGGATTTGATCAGTGCCAAGCCCATCCTTCTGCGGTCATCTCTCCAATCATCATAATGCGGATAATCGAGCTTGGGAAATTTCTTGTAATAAGGATCCGACTTCTTGATCAGAGGGATGTGCGGAGCATAGAGAGGCAGGTAAAGAAAGAACGGCTTATCTCCAGTCTGGCTGAAGTCGATAAAAGATTCACCGTACTTACCCTGAAGGATCACTCGATTGGCGACGCCAGCGGGTAAGCCTTTCCTGCTTTGATGCTCCACAGACTTGCCATTGAGCGAAAGATTGGTTGATCCGCTTTCCATGGAACCGACCCAGTAGTAGTCAAAGCCACGAGCCCGCGGATCGTGCTTTGGGTTTGAACTGTTCGACGGTCCCAAGTGCCACTTGCCGGAGAAGCCGGTAAGATAGCCAAGTTTTTTCATCCGGTCCGCTATGGTCAGTACTGGTTTGCCCACCATATCCGTACCTTTTGGATAAATTCGGGGCATACGACCGCTGCCCTCCCCTGCATCGCTTTGATTGTGTGGAAAGGCAAACTCATTCTGTACCCGTCCAACCATTAACCCGGCCCGTGAGGGCACACACTGCGGGGCCGAGCTATAGCCTGCGGTCATTAATGCTCCTCCCCGGGCAAGCTGATCCATAATCGGGGTATCAACATGTTTGTCGATGCCTAGTACACCCAGATCAGTGTATCCATAATCATCCGTGTAGATCAGAATAACATTTGGCTTCTTATCTTCAGCAGAAGCCAGAAAGCCGAATACCACGAAAAGTGGTAATACAATGAATGTATAATTTTTAATTTTAAAAGAGTTGCCCTCCTGTTCGAAGCCTTATGAAGATCTAACTTAGGTTAAGCAAAGGAGGGTCTAGTCAGTACAGTCCCAAAGTCTTACATAGTCAAAAAGGATTTCGCATTCGGGCCCACCCTTAAAGGTCAATCTAGGTCCGAGCTTATCCTTGGGGTTTAAAATCGTCACCTTTTCATGCTCATAGGTATTTCCATGGCCATTCACCAATACGCGAATTTTACCCAATTCGTATTCGATCACCAAATCGATCCATTTATTTAATGCCATGTCAGATTCAGGCTCAAAGAAGGAGGGTCCATCGGGGAGTTTCACGCGATGCCCACCGTCTTTTACAATCCCAAGATTAATCATGTGATGACCGATTTGAAAGGACGGACGACCCGGTGTAAGCTCAGGCTTGGCAAACTGATAGCGTAAATGCATTACGAATTTTTTAGGAATTCGGTTATTGTGCGCAACAAGTTCCAAACCCAGGTGGTGATCCCGTTTAAGGGCATTCATCGCCTCCTCCTTGGATTTAAAAAGTGGACCGACCGTTAAGATCCCATCCTTAATCTTTTTCCCCTTGGGTTGCCCCCAAAACTCTTTGTTTATAGCACCATTGAAATCATCGAAATAGATCAGTTTCCCTGACTTAAAAAGTTCGGATTTGAAACTGGATGCACCCCTGTCGTCAATCAGGGATAATTCTGAACGCCTTTGTTTTTCGATTTCAAAGTTATTTACTGGATCGGATGGATTTTCAGAGGCAAAAACAGGATACAGCGTGAAAAGAAGGCAATAGATTGGAGGAAGTAATTTCATTATTTTTTAAATGTTCTGAGCTTTGATTTTCTTACTCTCAGATCATTCCCTTCAAACAAATTCTCGCACTAAGTTTTGTTCCTCTTTAACTTTTTGCTAGTCAAAACAGCCCGTAATTGTGTTAAATCATAATCCTCCAACCTTTTATTAATTAAACGATATTTACTTATGATAACTTACGACTATCACTGCGATGCCAACGGGGAAACAATTACTGTGAGTCACAGTATAAAAGAAACTCTTACCAACTGAGGGCAACTATGCTCCTTGGCCAACCATCACATGGGACAAACCCCTCCACACACCCCTATTCGCCGGCTTATTTCCTGCCAGGAAACAGAAGCGGATGAATCCACACTTTCAATGTTTTCAAAATCGAAATCCAGTGGGGGCGGATGCGGTTGCTGCTAATCAGTGTTTTCATATCATGAAAAAAGCACGACTTCTTATAACTAGTTTTATTTTTTCTTGGTTATGCCTTTTTGCTGATGATCATAAGCAAGAATGGATTCAGCTCTTCAACGGAAAGGATTTAGAAGGCTGGACTATCAAAATCCGGGGCCATGATGTCGGAATAAACCACAATGATACTTTTTCGGTCAAGAACGGCGTGATTCATATATCCTACGATAAGTATGAGAATTTCAACAAAACCTACGGACATATCTTTTACAAAACGCCCTTTTCACATTATTTACTGCGGATCGAGTATCGTTTTTTAGGAGAGCAGGCACCCGGTGGGGAAGACTGGGCATTTCGGAACAGCGGAGTTATGCTTCACGGACAAACCCCTGAAAGCATGACAAAGGATCAGGACTTCCCCAATTCCATTGAAGTCCAATTTCTGGGTGGAAAAGGGAAAGGGAAGAGAACGACGGCTAATTTATGCACCCCGGGCACCGATGTGATGATGGATAATAAACTTTTGAAACGTCACTGTTTCAGCAGCAAAAGTGAAACTTATCATGGAGACCAATGGGTAACCGTGGAAATTGAGGTTCGGGGCAGCAAATCGATTAAGCACATGATCGACGGAAAAACCGTCCTTGCTTACACCAAACCTCAATTAGACGATGGCACCCTTCTTGATAGCGGGACCATCTCCCTGCAATCGGAGAGCCACCCGGTTGAGTTTCGCAAAGTCGAGTTGAAAAGACTTTCCTCTGGAAAGGCTCACTGAATAATCGGCATACTCTTCTCCGCAGACTTGTCGGAAAGGATTAGATTTTCCCCAACTCCATGTGCGGTGTAAATCAATGGAAAAGAGATTTCCTGTGGGCTTGGTTCCTTTGCTTTTCCCTCATCTTTTTAAAATCTTACGCCAAAACTGATCTAGAGGCAGGAAAACTCAATGGTTGGACTGTTGGCGGTCGTAAAGATGCAAAAGCCGTTCTGATGCCATCCGGTCCAGTACTCGAACGCTTCCGTAGTTCGCGGCAATTTGCCAATGAAATTGAAGGGAAGTCTGACCATTTCGCAAAATTTATGCTGGGTTCAAAAAAAATGCCTTTGTTGCAGGTCAGCAGCGATGGTTATCTCAATGCGACCTTTGAAAGCGAAGTGACCATAGAAGAGGGAAAACACTACGAGGTTTCACTCATCTCGCTGAGTCGTAATGGCGGGGAGGCTTTATATTACCTTGATGTGTATGCGATTGGAAAGGATCAACAATTTCCTCTTGGCACTGCACAATACATTGCACAAAGCGACGAATTATTCGAGCATACCTTTGCCATTCCAATTGAGAAGGATCATCCACATATTGGAAGACAGATCGGTATAAACGCACGCTATCGCGGAAGAAACCTGTTGGATCTCCCTTCCATTCGAGTTAGTTCAATCCATCGAAGTGGAGCGGATACAATTTCTCGACATTTGCCAATTGTTAATACCTTGGATGCAGAAGGAAAACCTAATTTCATTACCAGAGGCTATGAGGATTTTCGCTTCCTCAAACCAGTCCATGAGGCAGGCTCAATCGAAAACATGGGAGTGCCATCTTCTGAATTAGCTCAATTTATTCCTCAAAACAACGCAGATTACACTCTTTACGATCTAGAAGGTTTGTCTTTGGCAGATGGAGAGGCTGCTGCCCTGACAATACGCATTTTTGACCCCAGGGCATATGCTGGTTTTGCTGTGCAGGACCAGTTATTCGCACTGGGGCGCCATGGCAATCGAAACAAAAAACGGGATGATGGGAGCGGGATGAATCCCTTTCGTACTCCCGATTACATGATGTACATAGCCCGCGTATCCAAGGAACTCGGACCAGAAACAATGTTTATAGTACGGACCGGCGAACGGATCGAATGGTTTGCCTGCGGACGCAAAGGAAGCTACTTAATCAAGGGTTTGGGGAAAACTCCCAAGCTCAGCCTCTTTGCTCGTGGTAAATCGGTCATGAGTAAGTTTAGAAAAGGATGGATCAAACCAGAGCATCTGTCTGTCCTTCGGAGCTATACACCAGCTCCTAGACATCCGCACGGACGGCCTAACACTCCAGGTTTTCCCGGAACGCGAACCAAGGATCCAAAGACTCTTACTGATGCCTTATCGACCGATCTTTCAAAACCACTTTCTCCTGCCGAATGCAAGGCTATGGCCAACTATGTCGCGGGCTACAACCCTCATGGCTTCGGCACAAGGGCTGACCCTATCTTCTCTCTTCCAAATTGGGCCATTCCAGCCAGAATTTTCCTCATTACGAGACGCAAAGATGTCTTGGAACATCTATTTCGAATCGCAGATCCGGCCATCATTCTGCGCAACGGATTTGAGGTGAACGGAACTAAGTATGGCGTTCGATTCGGCGGATCATATCAGCGCTATCTCAACCTGCACGACTTCTGCGTTTTTCCGGAGGGTGGTTTCCATTCCGAAGGGGACAAGGAAGGTCAATACTTCAACTCTCGCCAAGAGTATGTACGAAATGAAATCTCTCATAGTTCCGACTCGGCCAATGCAAGAATGATAACCCCTTCCCTGGCGGCTTATTGCGTTTCCCTTCATCCTGAGATCTGGGATGAGATCATACCTGATGGCGATCCCTGTAAGCTAGGTGCAACTTATCGGAAAAGGGCTGAACGCTATATTTCGGAACTAGCCTTAAACTATACTGACTTCAAAGAACATAAGCTTTATAATTTTCAGACCCAATTCATTTGGGATAATTACACCGCGTTTCACAAGGATAACAACCGCTACCTCGATGAGCTTAAAAAATGGGAGCAGTCATATAAAGCGATTAAAAATGACGAGACCAAGAAGATCTTCTTGGAAAATAACCCCAAACCTATACCGAAAGAGAAAAGAGCTGGAATCAATCGTTTCGTCGCCGCAACTTCATGCGCTGGATTCGCCGCCCATGCCGCCGAAATCTTCGGTGATCATGACTCTGCAAGGTCAATCGACGCATGTGCTGAGAAAATTCTCAAAAGCTGGTTCAACACCTTCCAGTTCTTCGCACCGGGTCATGATGGACAGTATCTCAATGAGCCGGACAAGTGGTACCGAGCTTGGGGGTACCAGCCCAACTGCGTGAATCCGCTAGCCAAAGATTATGACACGGATACTCCTCGCGGCAAAGGGCTGGTGAGAGGGGAGGACCGAGCACATATGAATTTTACCATGAAGTCTTTCTACATGCATTACGAGTCAGGGCGGTATGAGCACATCATGACGGCTGAGCGGATGAAAGAACTAGCTCGCACCTTCAATGAGATGGTGCTGCCTAAATACAACCAATGGCGACCGCTTCCTCGGGCAGCCAAACACTCGAATGTTGATCCAGTTGACGGAATTGGAGGTGTACGCATTCACCCTTTACTTATGTTTACAAATTTTAACCCTGAATTGAAACGGAAAGTTCTGAGGGCAATGGTTGAGGGACAGGATGAAAGGGATCGTTTGATAAACCGGGTCATACTCGCTGAAATGCGGGCACATAAGCATGGTCAAATACCCCGCCGGATCGTCAGATAATTGAGGGCAAAGCGCTCCTTTCCTTAGCTTTACTTAGCCATTCGGCTGAGACTCGATAGAGGGGTTAAAACAGGACACTTTTCTGGATCAATCCATAGTCCGTGAAATTGGCTCAGTTGAGGGTCTTGATGTCTTCTACTTTACGATAGGCGGCACGATTCACGGGTAGTACCTTGTTGTTAACGGGAGGAAAGGTAACCTCTCCGGTTGCAGCCCATTCCGTTCCACGAATTAGCGTCTCCTGAAAAGCCACCCCACCCATGGATGTATGACTGTGACCCATAACCGTATGAAATACACGGCCCTTGCCGTAAGAGATCGTCATAAGAACGGGCTCATGCCTTTCAGAACCGCCTTCAGCAAATGCAGTTGCAAGGACGGTCATATTCTTGGCCGGTCCACGAAGGCGATCATATAGCTCCTCCTTCACCATTAAAAACTCTGTAGGCAATCCACGGGTAATCGGGTGGTTCTTTTCACGCACAACAACCTTGTATTCCCACGGGCGACCATGAGAACCTCCCCTGCCCTTGGATTCGTCACGAACAATCTTACCGTCTTTCCAATAGACATATGGACCATCCTTTTCATTTCGCCCTTTCCACCCACCTAGTCCGATCATTTCATTGAACTCTTTCCACTTGGGAAATGAATTGTCAGCCGCATGTACCACAACCAAATTACCCCCCTTCTTCATATACTTTACGAAGGAATCCTGAGTCTCCTGCAACCATGGCTCTCCGTTGTAATTGGATAATATGACCTCATACTTGCTGAAATCCGGTTTGAAGTTTGCAATATCCTCCTTGGCAACCGTTGCCCGCTCGATACTAAATCGACCCGTAGCGTTAAGAGTATCGATCATAACCGGAGAACATCTCTTCCAGTCGTGGTTGTTCTGTCCGTCAATCAAAAGCAGCTTTATCTTCGAAGAACCTTTGGGATCATCCGCATAGGAAAGGGATGAAAACATAGAAAAGTAAGCTGCGACTGCAGTAAAAAGTATAAATGTAGTTTTGAACATTATTTTCCTTGGCTTTAATTTTGGGTTTTAGAACCGACCTAAATGATAGGCTGGCGGGTAATCATGAAGAACGATCTTACTTAATCAACTGGGCAATGGAAGGAACGCCATTTTCGGGCACTTCCACCCCGGCAGTCCAAGCGATCGCGTTGAGTATTGTTGTACGCCAATTGTCTCTTGCCCAGGTGTTGTGGTAATGACCACCGGTTGTGCCAAAACCACGTCCTTTACCGTTTGGGCGTTCATAGGCCCAGCCAATATGCTGGATTTCTCCTGCTGCCATGGATTTACGAACATGAGGATTATTGGAATGGGGACCATCCTTTCGGTTCATGGTCTCTTTGGGTGGATGAGCTGAAAGAATGGGTGTAACGCCCATCATTTCAGGCTGAAAACGCATATGAAAATACCACTCATCCTTCTGGGTGAAAGGTTTAACTCCACGGGTAATCGGATGTTTGGGGAGGGATTTAAATTCAGCCGTCCAGTGAGGGTTGACTGACCAGTGGGTCTCAAAATATCCACCCATGGCTTTACGCATGAGGACACCTGCCCTGCCGATCGGCACTTCCACCGCATAGTGCATAAAAACAAAACCGACTCCGGAATCGATCAATTTCTCAAACTGGTCGAGGTGCTTCATAACCAGGTGTCCCTTGCCACCATTACAAAAAATTACCACGGAATCGGCCCCATCAAAAGCTTTTGGATCTTCAGGCCAGCCTTTGTATTGGGCGGTGTCAAAACCAAGACCACTCTCTTCAAGCGCATTGGCCAAGATGGCGTTTCCGCTTTCATGAGCGTGAACATCAGTATTTTTTCCTTTGTCTGCAAGAAAAACGACTCTTTTAATTTTAGCATTAGACAAGGAGGAAAATGTCAGGAAGGACAGGGTGATAAGGAGGAATAAACGAGTGATTAATTTCATAAGTTAAGAGTTTGAAGGGAATTGATTAGTCATGCTAAAAAATCTTCGATTATTGTTAAGCAAGAAGTAAGTGAATCGACCAAAAACTTTTTCGAGAGCGTGGTTGATTCCTTCAGTTTTCCACTTCAACTCCGGCATCCCACAAGGGAAAAGGGTCGTTAAAACGCAGAGGCCAAGTGGTCTCATCAGTTGATAGCTCCTTCTCTGTAAGGAGGCATTCATCAAGCATGGAACTAAGAGCCTCCTGATCCATATCGCATCCGATCAAGACGATCTCCTGGCGGCAATCTCCATTACCGGGCTTCCATACCCGTTCGATGTGACTGCGGTCTTCGGGCCAGTAACTACGAGGAAGTGCCGCCCAGAAATAACCACCACTTTCATGCCTTGAAATCGAACCTGCCCGTGACCAGACTCCTGACATCTTGAGTCGGGTGGCAAGCCAGAATATTCCCTTTGATCGAATGACTCCCGGCCATTCAAGCTGAAGGCAGTCAAAAAATCGTTGAGGATGAAAGGGAATCCTTCGCTCATAGACGAAATTACCAATCCCATATTCCTCGGTCTCCGGGGTGTGTTCAACCAAAGATTCAAGCCATCCATCGTGTTGGGACGCTCGCAAAGGGTCAAACTTTCGCGAGCCCAGGACCTCTTCAATCGGAACTTCTGCATTAACTGTATCGTGAATTAGTGCCTTTGAGTTGAGGGCCCGGATCATTCCATGCACTTGGTGCAGTTGATCGGATGTAATGAGATCAGTCTTATTCACCAGAATAACATCTGCGAAGTCTATCTGATCTGACAACAAATCAACAATGGTTCGCTCATCTTGCTCATCAACAGCCTGCTCACGGTCCACCAATTGTTCTGTTATGGAAAAATCCTCGAGAAAATTGGGGGCATCCACCACAGTGACCATCGTGTCTATGGCGGCAACTTCTCCCAAGGAAGATCCGTTCTCGTCCTCAAAGGTAAAAGTCTCGGACACAGGCATGGGTTCGGACACTCCCGTAGATTCAATTACGAGATGATCAAAACGATTCTGTCTTGCAAGCTTACCTACCTCAATCAGCAGATCCTCGCGTAGAGTGCAGCAAATGCAGCCATTGGACATTTCTACCAGTTGCTCCTCTGTTTGAGAAAGGGAAGCGTCTCCATTGCGAACCAAGTTGGCGTCAATATTGACCTCTGACATATCATTGACAATAACCGCCACTTTCCTTCCATCCCGATTATTCAAAATATGGTTCAGTAAAGTGGTCTTGCCTGATCCTAGAAATCCCGAAAGGACGGTAACAGGAAGTTTCGATAAAGCCTGTATCATGCAATTACGAACAAAATGTATCTTCCATTAAATCAAGGCATTCGATCCAGAAAGCTGTATTCATCGCATCATAACGCATCGTATCTGGACCGGTTTTGGTGGTGAAGAGAATATTACTTGGCTCTTCCACAAGCTCATCGAACAGACGATTAAGACAATAACCATGTATCTCATCCCTTGAACCGGGAACAGGCGAACCCACTCCGCCCCTGGCATGATCTCGTAAAGCACTGATAACTAATTGGAGATCTTCGCCACCGAGATTTATTTTTAATGGCAGGGCAGCGTCCTTATGCTCTTCAAATATGGAAGCAAGACGCTTTGTGACTCTTTTAGCCTCTCCCTTCCGATCCTGAATATCTTGTTCTACCTCAGGATTCTGGGGAAGCTCCGAGCCCATTTCAAAAAGTGGGCGGACGGTTCTGATGTGCTCTTCAGGAGTCATCATAAATTAGAACTCTTTCAAAGGCGTGTGGGATTGGGAACTCCCGGATATACCTGATCAGGGTCGAAAGACTTATTGTTTTCCACAAATTCAAGCTTTAGGTCCTCCGCCGTTTCAGGTTTCACTGGAATCGAACGATAGAAACAGGAACGATATCCAACATGGCATGAGGCTTCATTACCTCCAGTTGCGGGCGGAGTTAATTTTACTTCCATAATAACACAGTCCTGGTCATCATCGATTAGAATTCGTTCAATATGTTGATACATACCGGATGTCTCCCCTTTTTTCCACAGCTTTTGCCGGGAACGCGACCAATAATGAGCGAGTCCGGTAGAGATGGAAAGTCGAAGTGCTTCCGAGTTCATGAATGCAAACATTAAAACTTCACCAGTTTCAGCATGGGTGGTAATGCATGGTATACATCCATTCTCGTCAAACTTCGGCGCTAATTGGTTACTTTCCTCCACTTGTTCAACTGAAGTGCGAGCAGCAAAGGGAATTTCGATTGGGGCGGGTTTTGACATAAGATTAACTTTTAGGGCTAAGATAATCGTTGGTCTTTATCCTGGCTTCAATAAAAAAGACGCTTTTTTTAAAAAGGATTCCCGAAAACATTCATTGTATTGGCTTAATCGAAAAGCCTTTGATATAAATTTGTTTGAAAATTGTCTTGGTCTAAACTTTTACTTAAAATTACATTAAGTTTATAGCGTAATTACCTGATCAGGTGGATTAGATCCAAGGGCTGTGTACAACTGAGGAAAACAGCCTGCCACCACGCCCTCAACCAGACCTTTGGCTTTCACATCACCGCTGCCACACTGTTCAAACGTGCCTTCTGCTAATCCCCTTCTGACCGCACATTGATCACAAACCATCAGTAACATTCCTCGATCCCGGGCAATTTTGGATAATCTTTCCCCAACGGAATCATTTTGCTTTAGGCAAAATATATTATCATCAAAAAAGAACATTCCCACGACATCCACTATGTGTGAATCATTCTCCAACTGGGGTAATATCATGGAACTGAGTTGATAAGTACTAGCCATGCTAGTTTTGAATACATAAGCGATTTTCATGTGTTAATATTAATTTGGATGAAGTTGATAGTTGGAATATTGCGGAGTAAGTCGAATTCTTCCTTATTGCAAGTTAATTGCAATAAGGATTGGGAAAAAAACATGATACAACATCGGATGAGAGTGATCCGTATCTGTAACAGACAACAGGAAAATACACCTAAACCACCGCTGAATTTTGGGCTGAGTTTGAGATCAAATTTGTTCGTCGTTGAAATACATGGGTAAGAAAGGCGAGGTGGGGAAACTCAACGAGCATACCAATGATGAGTGCGGCATAGACAAGGGGTTGCTCGGGAAGAACAACGGTAGCCAAACCTAGCATCAAGGGAGAATTACGGGCGGTTGTGGACATTGCAAGTAAGACATGCTGAGGGCGTTTTAGCTTGAAACACCAAGCAAACAGTTCTCCTAGTATCCAAGTCAAAACAAAGAAGATAAAGACAGCCAGAAGGACAAGAGGAAAGACTTTTGGATGAGAGGTCAATTGCTGGGTATGACAAGAAAAGATACAAAAAACCAAACCCGCAAGAACCCATGGAATCAAGGAACCAGTAAATTTATGCAAGGTAGCGAAACGATCCTGTGAAAGTACTTTAGCAAAAACAAAACGAAGAAATGTGGCACCCAGCAATGGCAACACAAACCACCGTCCTAAAGTGCCCCAAACTCCGGATAGGTTGAAATCTGTCTGCAAGCCGATGAAAAAAGACAAATAAAGGGGGAAAAACAAAAGTTGGGTAACTAAATTAAGGGGGATCAGCACCGAACCGAGGGAAACATCCCCCTTCGCCATCCGGGTGAAGGCAAGGAACCAGTCCGTGCAGGGGAAGAGAAGATAAAGCAGCAAACCTGCATACAGTTCCGGTTCCGTTGCAAAAAAAAAACTGACAAACCCCAGGCAAACAAGGGAATTATGAGGAAGTTACTCAACCATACCAGACAAATGAAAAGGCGATTTCGGGCGATTTTAGAAATCGGATCGAAACGAATCTCAAAAAAAAGCAACGCTAACAAGGTCAGAACAAGTGGATTTACCAGATTACTTATTGATTCAGTAACAATGGGAAAGAAAGTTCCCGCGAGGAGTCCCGTGATTATCCCAGCAGGCAACAGTAGTTGCTTGGCATTCACCGCATTTACCATCAAGAGAAAGCGGCCGGCTCAGGGGCGGCTTCTTCAGGCTTAATGGCACATTCACACTCCGTGCAACAATCAAGATCCGTATTCATAAAACCTGCCTTTTCGTACGACTTAAGTTTTTCGTCCACATTCTCTTTGTCAAGTCGTAGTGCAATCTCGCGGGCAATCACGCCAAAACGAGCACGATACTTGTATATAAAACAAAACAAAGAGTTACGGTGAACGAGTGCAGGTCCCGAATAAAAAAGTCCTTTGGTAATGGTTGACTCATCCGCTGCCTCACTGAAAACAGGAAGATTATTCTCATCATGCTTAAAAAGACTGGCTACCAGACCAAGTCCGGAATGAAATCCATTGGCAAGGATCGGTCGGGTACGGGAAACCGAAGGTATATCATCCTGATCATAAAGAGTCCACCAGCCATGACTTTCTTCCAGCTTTCGGATGTCGGCATTTTTAAAGAGATTGAGGTTCTTCATTTTCTCGGGAGACTGCAGAATTCCTCTCAGACGGTCAAGGGTGCGTGGACTCAGGGAACGGGACGGATCCGGGTGATCAGAGGTCCAGGGTTCACCACGAGTGTACAGGCAGACAGATTTCCCCAAGTTTACAAGATTCAACGCCGCATCCACCCCGCTCTCATAACCACCAATAATCACAAATTCATCACCCTGGAGATCGCTCCAGTCATCAACTTTTGAAGAATGTAAGGCTAGGTTTGCACCTGGAAAAACCGAATCTTTCGGGTAAAAAAACTGACCTGCCGCCCAGATTACAATATCAGCAAAGATGTCAGACTGGTTTGTGGTAACAATAAATTTTTCATCTTTTTTGCAGACGGCACTTACCTCCACACCGCAACGAACATCCAGTTCATGGTAGCTGGCAACCGCCTGTAAATATTTTGCATATTGTTCACCAGTGGGGTGCTGAGTCCGAAGGAAATCAGCGGGGGATGTCTCAGGGTCAATCGCATTAAGGTCGGTGAAACCAAATGAGTTGGAGTGAAAAGATGGAGTGAGCAAAGACATTTGCTTGGGCCAGTTTATAAAAGAGGCACCGATTTGACGGGAATCAACGACCAACATCTCCTCCACACCCGCTTCTTTTAATGCGGAAGCTGTTCCAATCCCTGCCGGCCCGGCTCCTACGATCAACACGTTTGTGTCTATTCTCTCTACGAAGTCATTGTCGGAAGCGAAATACATATCTGGTTGATCTTAATCAATTGACGGTCATCATTAAGGGTGTAAATTCTTATTGCAAGTTATTTGCATTAATTAATTTATTCAAACATGACTAAAACAACCCTCTTTTTAGCTTTGAGTTTCGTCCTCACCATTATTTCCTGCGAGCGCAGTGATATTCAAAATGAAAATGAAACCGTTAGCTGGCCCGAAATTACCCAGTTCGACAATCTTGCGTTTCAGGCTGATGGATTGGTCAGAGTTAAGGATCTAAGTGCAGTTCGTGAATTACACGCCGAATTGCTAGCTGCCGGTTTGGCGGTAACTACTGAATCGATTCCATCCAACGCCGCTAATCCCCAGGAGAT
Source organism: uncultured Verrucomicrobiota bacterium (assembly GCA_902615835.1). Classification (GTDB taxonomy): domain Bacteria; phylum Verrucomicrobiota; class Verrucomicrobiia; order Opitutales; family Seribacteraceae; genus Seribacter. The sequence goes on along the minus strand of CACMQL010000002.1, from coordinate 56,694 downwards.
CGAACTTCTGCTAGGCGATCTTGAAAACCTGGTAACCAGCCTCAAAGATGATGACTTGGATGAATTGACTTTGGGAAACTTAGTGCTTGGACTTCATCCGGTGATCGCAAAATTAATTGAAGCTGCAGGCATGCCCCATATTCACGCGAACGAAGGAACTAACGGTGGCTTTTTATATCCCATATTCGATGATAACGGGAAACAAACCGGAACCGTGGAAATTAAACTGCATGATGACGCTGGAGACCTGGAAGTCTGGCTAAAAAGGGGTGGTTATGAGGGAGATCCCTGGCTCGTGCCATCCAAGACCGTGCTAACACTCAATTTCCCTGCACTCGATAAGCGTGTAATCCTTGCAGTGCGTGATCATGAACGAAATGAGGATGAGTCGGGAGCCTCGACCATTGTGGAAGGAAATACAAATTACTTCGTTTTTCCAGGTGCAACAGAAACCGATGCAACCTGGTTAATGGGAGCGGACTTTGCCGCAAAAGGAGAACTTATTTTTGAAAATACAACCACGGGTTTGTTTGTCCTTCGCCCACATATTCATCGCGAAGAAGGCGAATAAATACGATAATGATCCGACTTAACAAGGTATCTCTTAACCTTGGGAAAACGGATCACTCGCTATCGGTCCAGTTTCAACTTCCTGCATTTGAAGTAACGGCAGGTGAGATAGTTGCCCTAACCGGGCCAAGTGGATGTGGAAAAAGCACCCTGCTCAATCTGGTTTCTGGACTGCGGATAGCGGACAAAGGAGAAATTATTGTCGATGGGGTAAATCTCATGAAACTATCTCCGGCTCAGCTTGACCGACACCGCGGCACTCACTGTGGTATGATTTTTCAAACCTTCCATCTACTTTCTCCATTCACCGCTTTGGAAAATGTTTTGATTGGATTACGCTTCAGTGATCGTAATCAAAAATATCCAAAAAAACGAGCAATCGATGTGCTTGAACGGGTGGGATTGGGTGATCGTCTTCATGCACGCCCTGACGAGCTTTCAGTTGGACAGCGGCAACGCATCGCCATTGCTCGTGCCCTTGTCGGCAATGCACCCATTTTACTGGCAGATGAACCCACAGGTGCTCTTGACCCGAGGACAGGACTCGAGATTTTCCATCTTCTCAAAAGAATAGCTGAAGAGGATAATCGCACCCTGCTCTTGGTAACCCATGATCCATCCATCGCAAGGGAGATGCCAAATAACTTCGATTGTTCTGAACTTATTAAACCCAGGGAACTGACAGCGGATGAGGAGGTTACAGGGTCATGAATTTCTTTTTCATGGCTTGGCAATACCTAAAATTTCGCTGGCTCGTCAGCTTGCTAACGATCTCTGGAATCTCCACCGGGGTGGCATTGGTCTGTGCAGTACTCGCCCTACGACATGAATCAGAAAAAGCACTGTCGAGAGATGCCGGACTTTATGACCTCGTAGCCGGAGGAAAAGGAAGTCCGCTCCAGCTTGTGCTCTCCAGCGTCTACCACCTGGACTCGCCCACGGGTAATATACCCTACAAGGAATATGAACGAATCCGCAGTGACCCGAGGGTTGAATGGGCTGCTCCCGTCGGGCTCGGTGATAATTATTTGGGCTATCGAATTATTGGCACGGAAAAGCATTTCTTTGATTTGCCTGACCGGGAAGGAAATTTATTCTTTGAACTGGCAGAAGGTGATGTATTTCAAGACCGGTTTGATGTAGTCCTAGGAAGCCAGGTAGCCCAAGCAAGCGGACTGAAAATCGGTGATTCCTTCTTTGGCACCCATGGATTAATCGAGGTTGCCGGAGCCGAAGTACATCGCGACTTCCCTTACCGGGTCAGTGGAATCCTTGCTCCGTCCGGCACCGCCCAAGACCGAGCCATATTCGGAACCTTAAAATCAGTCTGGGAAATTCATGAAACGGAAGATCTCCTCCATTCTGCCATTCAGGGATCCGCGATTATGGCAGATCATAAAACGAGGGAGACGACCGCCATCCTCGTACGACTTGAGACTCCTGGGCTTCGCCTTTGGATGGCCGATGAAATACGGGAAGGAACCGATGGTATCGCCGCAATCCCAATCAATGAAATCATGCGTTTCCAACAGGGAATTTTGGGTCCGGTCCAAAAAATACTCCTGGCCATAGCTGGAGTTGTGGTAGCCGTATCCTGCCTGACGGTATTGATTACTCTTCAACAGGCAGCGGAGCGCCGGCGTCGAGACATTGCCATTCTTCGGAGTTTGGGTGCTTACAGAAGAGAAGTGGCTACCCTTGTCTTTTCCGAGGGCTTACTCCTCACTGGAGGAGGAATCCTGCTCGGACTGCTGATTGGGCATGGGGGCATGGCCATCGCGGTTGATTACTTTCGTGAAGCTACCGGACTGATCCTCAATCCCTGGCGAATACCAAGCAATGAACTTTACGCACTTCTGATTATGGCTCTAAGTGGAGCATTGGCTTCCACTTTCCCGGCAATTTCTTCTTATCGAAGAACACCCATTGACGACCTTCAACTTTCAGAATAAAGACCCTTCATCATTTATGATAATGAAATCCATCAAGTTTTTATTTCTCGCTTTTTTACTCACCGGTCTGGGGGCCTTTGTTTTACTTGATGATTTTTCACCTTCAGAAGATGAGAATTTTGAATCCAATAACAAGAAACATGCAGAGATCTTGGATGCTAAAAATTACCCTGATTCCGTTGCAGTCATTGACTTCCCCCTTCTCGCTGAAGCAAGGCCTACAGACCTAATCGACATGTCACTTTCCTTTCCTGATGAATTACAAAAACTGGATGGAAAAAAAGTTAGCCTTATTGCCTTCATGGCTCCTTTTGACAGCCTGGAAGATATGAGCCGTTGTATGATGGTGCCAAGCTATGTCGGCTGCACCTTTTGTACTCCACCCAACCTTCGACAGGTCGTCTTTGTTACCCAGGGAAATAATGATTCTGAAACCAACTACTCCTTTATTGAGGAACCTTCGCGGGTAACCGGGACCTTTCGAATCACGGGCCCAGAGAGTACTCACGAAGGAAAGAAACAAGGATTCGTCTACTCGATAGAAAATGCTGAAGTAATTGCCCATACCGGCGAAGCACCCCAGAGGGCTCCTGGTCACGCCACGCCAAATGGCCATAACAACAGCCAAAGTGCCGCTCTCCTTCCCCCAGTCACACCCACCGAACTATTGGGGGAAGTAACCGAAATAATGGATCAAAAACCAATCTACTCAATCAGGTTTGAAAAAGTAAGTACTGAAATTTTTACCAAAAATGTAACTGATCAATTGGAAACCACCTATCCCAGTTCCATTCGAGAAGCCAGGGTACAAGCATTTTCCATCCTTGGTCTCATCCCCGAAAACATTGATTGGCTCGATGCACTCACAGGTTTTGAACTTGGACAACATGTCGCCAAATCGGATCCTCTAGGTAGGAGCGTCTTGATACTGGAAACAGTTCCCTTCAATCATCCCTTTGTCCGACTCAGTGTGGTTGGGGCAATTGCAGAGGCAATCCTCTTTCAAAACAATTTGGGAAACCCAAAAGGGGAAGAAAGGAGATTCGAAAAAAATGAAGACGCAAGAAGAGCGGGAGAATCTTTGATATCCGGAATCCGGAAAACAATCATTCGAAGATACGCAACCGCCAAAAGTATTTCTCCTAAAATTCCCGCACCTGCTCAATTCAGACCGGCTGGGATTAAATTTCCCGAAACCACTCTGTTAAACCGATGGTATTCACTACCTGCTTTTGTGGGTCCATTTTTCATTGATTTCCTTGTCGGACCTACGGGTCCTCTTTCGGGCTTAATGCCTGCTTACCAACGCCCACCATCCACCATGATGGAATTCTTACGTCCCTTGTGGTATGAAAACGGATCGCTCTGGGCACGAGATCCCGTTCCCGCTGATTTTGCCATGAAGTTCATGGATGAACCTCCCGACCTGACTGATGTTTTGGGAATTGGCGGGCTTATTCCCTGGCTTGCCCAACCGAACTCAAGCTATGTGGCGAGAACAATTGCCGGTCAATGGGCTGGCGACCGATGGGCTTTGTGGCAATTCGATGACGGATCAGCTGCCCTGCTTTTAGAGACTCGATGGCAGGACGAAGTCTCTGCTCTCAAATTCTCGGAAGCCATTCCGGAACATCTATTCCAATGGCTATTTCCGCATGAAGAGGGAAGCTCCACCGTTCGAATATTGCGGGGAAGCACCTTGGCCGCTCTCAATCGGATCGATCCTTTTCCCAAGTAAGGCTTGCCATCGGATACTAAAACCAACATTGAAAATCCCAGTGGTTAATTTATAATTTTTCTTCATAGGTTTGGGATAGGGCTAATCTCGCTTCGCTCACAACCGCCAAGGCGAACCATCCGGACGATATTAGAGATGACCCCCGAGATATACGATTCATTCTTCGGGAACCCTGAGGAATCAAATCACTGAAGAGTGGACGGTCCCTCGAGATACCCCAGGGAAACCAAAAATTTATCCACCTCTTGCATAGTCTCCTTGAACATCGCATTGAAGAAACCATGTTTTGCATCTTTGTACCAATGGAGATCGCAACGCCCACCGACTTTTTCAATCTTCTTTTTAAAAAGCTCTCCGGTGTCAACCGGGATCAGTTTATCCTTCGTCCCGCAAATAAAAATGGTTGGGGGAATTCCCTTTTTAATATTATGCATCGGGGAAAACTCTTTCCAGTACGCTTCCACCCTGGAGTATCCGTATCCCTTTTCACTGTTGTCGATCACGGGATTAAAAAGCAACAGGGCCTGGGGTTTAGGACTAATGGATAGGTCATCACTTGGCTCGTCAAAGGCTTGGATCGTGGCCGTCGTGGCAGCCACATGGCCACCGGCGGATCCTCCCCCGGCAATGATCTTTTTTGGATCCACTCCTAATTTCGCCGAATTTCCACGTATCCAGCGAACCGCCGACTTGCCGTCACTCACACAGGCTTTTGGCTCAGTCTTATGTTTACTTTTGATCCGATAATCCGCAGCAAAAGCAACCATTCCACGGGATGCCAGGTAATCCGCATGGCGGGAAAACTGAGTGTATGATCCCCCATTCCATCCACCCCCAAAGAAAAAGACCACCGCCGGTCGCTTATCCGTCTTTTTCCAATTATCCGGATAATAGGTATGGAGAAAAAGTTTTCCCTGTGGAGTATTTTTGTACTCAAGAATTTCATCGGGGCTAACCTGATCCCTGGCAAATGAACTCAGGGGGAAAAGGGTCGTTAAAAAAAGAATGGATGAGTATCTAAAAAACATCTTTCAAAGATGGTTCGATTCAGTAAAACTGACAAGAGAACAATCGAATGATTCCTAACAAAATTCATCATGACCCATCGCTTTCCAATCCTTATTACAGGGCTAATCTCCACTCTCTTACTTTCAGCCGATGATCGTCCGAATGTCCTCTTCATTGCAGTTGATGACCTGAACCACTGGGTCAGTCATCTGGGTCGCAACCCACAGGCCAAGACTCCGAACATCGATCGATTGGCCGCCATGGGCACCACCTTCACCAACGCCCACACCGCCGTGCCTGCCTGCGAACCTTCGCGTTGTGCCCTGATGAGCGGTCGACGCCCATGGGTAAGCGGGTGCTACAAGAACGGACACGAATGGCGAAAATACCAAAAGCCCGGCGAAGGCCTCTCCGCCCAGTTTTTACAAGCCGGATACTATGTTTCCGGAGCCGGTAAGATCTACCATCAAATGGATGCTCTCGAAGAGGAGTGGAGTGATTACATGAATAAAGGTAAGTTATCCAGCAATGGTCCGGGAGTCGAGAAGTACGACGGGTACCATATAGAAAAAACTTTTCCGGATTTAAAGGATGATGATATTGTGGACTGGCATTCGGTAGATTACTGCATGGAACGACTTTCCAAGAAGCGTAAGAAACCCTATTTCATCGCCTGTGGGCTTTACAAACCACACTTGGCCTTTGTGGCTCCACGCAAATACTACGAGGATTTCCCCCTCGATGAAATCAAGCTTCCGCCTCACCTAGAGAATGATCTCGACGACATCCCCCCGGCGGGAATTAAAATGGCCAATCCACAGGCAGACCATGCCAAGTTTTTGAAAAGCGGGCGTTGGAAAGCCGCAATCCAGTCGTACCTTGCCACCTGTGCCTACACCGACATGAATGTGGGCAGGCTCCTCGATGCCTTTGAGAAAAGTCCTGACCGCAAGAATACCATCATCGTATTCTGGAGTGACCATGGATGGTCACTTGGCGAAAAACAGCACTGGCGGAAATTTGCCCTCTGGGAAGAAACCACCCGCATTCCGATGATATGGGTGGCTCCGGGGGTTACCAAGCCCGGTACGAAATGCAGACAGCCCGTCGACACCATGAGCATATACCCCACCCTATGCTCGCTGACTGGGATTAAGAAACCTGACCATGTCAGCGGCCACGACATCTCCACTCTCCTGCAAAACCCCAAAGCCAAATGGAAACACCCCGCCATCACCACTCATGGGCGTGGAAACCATTCGGTGCGTACGGCAACTGAACGATATATTCGATATGCCGACGGATCCGAGGAATACTACGATCACGCCGAGGATCCCTATGAATGGAAAAATCTGGCCGCAATTTCCGACCTGAGCCGTTTTAAAAAATGGTTGCCTGAAAAAGAAGTGACCAGCCAAGTCTTGAAGAAAAAAACAAATAAGCCCAAGAAGTAATACTCGGCCATTCAGTTCAAAATAGCTATAGGTAAACTGCCAAAAAAGGTGAAGAATAGAGCGGAATAAAAGAGGGCAATTTTCCAAACGAACAGAAAAGAGAATTCAATGTGGGTAAGCTGAAAGAGAAAAGAATCAAAATACTGACATAGAATAAGTAGGGAAATGGAGGCGCGGGCCGGAATCGAACCGGCGAATAGAGGATTTGCAGTCCCCGGCCTTACCACTTGGCTACCGCGCCGTGCCCCAAAGCCTTTGTTAAGTATTGACTTTGCCCCCCTCGAGCAAGCAAAAAGCCCTTTTGCACCCTTATCATATTATGAATATTAAAACCCTGTTTTGTCTGTTTCTAATTGGCTCCGTACTGGCTATCGGCCAGAGCCGCCCAAATGTCATCATCGTAATGGCCGATGATATGGGCTGGTCCGATATCGGCTGCTATGGTAGCGAGATTGAAACCCCCAATCTCGACCGTCTGGCAAAGAACGGATTACGGTTCACCCAGTTCTACAACACCGGCCGGTGCTGCCCAACACGGGCCAGTCTGCTGACTGGCACCTATCCCCATCAGGCGGGTATCGGACATATGATGAATGATACCGGACTGCCTGGATACAAGGGAGATTTGGGAACCGATGTACAAACGATCGCGGAGGTTCTGAAGCCCGCCAAATATTCGACTTACTTATCGGGAAAATGGCATGTGACTCCCAAGATTCATCCGGGGTCTTCTCAGCATAATTGGCCCAGGCAGCGAGGGTTTGATCGATTTTATGGAACCATTCATGGAGCGGGTAGTTTCTTTGATCCCAATTCATTAACCCGGGGGAACACCTTGATTTCTCCCTACGCGGATCAAGAATATGAACCGGAAGTTTTTTACTACACCGATGCAATCAATGACCATGCAACCCGTTTCATCAATGAACATAAGGGGGATGATCCGTTCTTTCTCTATGTGGCCCACACGGCCCCGCACTGGCCCATGCATGCCCTGCCGGAAGACATGGAAAAATACAGGGGCCGGTATGATCAAGGATGGGAAGTCATCCGACAGGCCCGGTATCAAAGGCAATTGGAGATGGGTCTGATCGAAACGAAGTGGAAACTTTCTACCCGTGATGCAGAAGCTTGGAAGGATGCCAAAAATAAAGAATGGGAAATCCGGCTGATGGAAGCATATGCGGCCATGGTGGACCGGTTGGATCAGGGACTGGGCAAAGTGATCGGAGCCCTCGAAAAAAGAAAGATGCTGGATAATACCTTAATTATTTTCATTGCCGATAATGGCGGTTGCGCAGAAGGGATGGGTAGGAAGGAAGGGATTCAATACAAGGACAGTGATCCCGAAATTTTAAAACCAATGAAGGCGACGGATCTGCAAATGGATATGATCCCCAAACGCACCCGGGACGGCGTGGTGATGAAACAGGGAACGGAAGTGATGACCGGCGGAGCCGACACCTATCATGGATATGGAAGGGCCTGGGCAAATGTGAGCAATACTCCTTTCCGTGAATATAAGCACTGGGTCCATGAAGGAGGAATCAGCACACCCTTGGTGGCCCATTGGCCGAAGGGTATCTCGGCAAAACTACGGGGAAAATTTGAACACCAAGCCACTCACCTGATCGACTTGATGGCGACCTGTGTGGATCTGGCCAAGGCGGACTATCCCAAAGAGGTAAAAGGGCAGAAAATTGTACCCATGCAGGGCGTATCGCTAAAACCGGCCTTCTCCGGAAAGAACCTGAACCGTAAAAATCCGATCTACTGGGAACATGAAGGAAACCGGGCAATCCGGATGGGAAATTGGAAACTGGTGGCCAAGGGAGCCAATGGTGCGTGGGAACTCTATGATTTGAATGAAGACCGTTCTGAACTCAATGACCTGAGTGAAAAGCATCCACAACGGGCCAAAGAAATGGCGGATCAATGGGAAGCATGGGCCATCGAGGCCAAGGCAAAACCCTGGCCATGGAATCGCAAGAAGAGTAACTTTAGCAAGAAAAAAGTCTTTAACCTAAAACCCGATGCCAACCTGGCCATGGGAGTTGCTCCAATGGTCGCTAAGAAGGCGTTCGAAGTGGAAGTTCAGATGGGAAAGCAGGGAAATGGAATCCTTGTTGCTCAAGGTGGGGATGCCCATGGATGGGGGTTATCCATAGAAAATAAAGTTTTACGGTTCTTTGTCCGTCTGAATGGTAAAGTGGAATCGGTCGCCGCTGACCAGAAGCTCGGTGAAAAGGAAATGAATATACAGGCAAAGCTGCACACATCCGGAGAGGTGGAACTGTATGCCTCCAAGCGGACTCTGGGGAGCGGAAAGGTAAGCAGTCTGGTCAAGGAAATGCCCGCTGATGGCTTGCAGGTAGGACGGGATGAGAGTGGTACGGTTGGTAACTATAACAATGAGTTTGCCTTTGACGGAAAAATTAAGCGGGTCAAAATTAAGATTAATTAATTGAGCCATGTCTTTTATCCATGAGGACTTTCTTCTTTCCAATGATCGGGCAGTACGCCTCTATCATGAATATGCCAGGGATGAACCTATTCTTGATTTCCATAATCATCTTTCGCCCGGCGAGATCGCCAAGGATCGAAGGTTTGAAAACCTCGCGGAAGCCTGGCTCGAAGCCGACCATTATAAATGGCGGGCCATGCGGGCAAATGGCACACCTGAGGAACTGGTAACCGGAAACGGAGACCCCAAGGAAAAATATTTGGCATGGGCCGCTACCCTACCCCACGCTCTGGGCAATCCCCTTTACCACTGGACACATCTGGAGCTCAAGCGTTGTTTCGGAATTGACACCCTGCTTGGGCCTGAAACGGCTGAGGAAATCTGGGATCTGGCCAACGCCAAACTTGCGGACCCTGCCTTTACCGCCCGTAAAATGCTGGAAAAGTTTCAGGTCAAAGCGTTATGCACAACCGATGATCCGGCTACCCCCACGGATGATCATGAAAAGATTGCTCAGGACGATACGGTCGTAGCGGGCGTTTACCCGACCTTTCGGCCCGACAAAGCCTGGGAAATCCGTAACGCTACGGCCTTTCTTGACTGGTTGGAAAATTTGATCGAACAAACCTCCAAGGAAATAAACACCCTGAATGATTTCCTGGAATCTCTCGCCTTACGGGTGAATCATTTCCATGAGATTGGCTGCCGGTTGTCCGACCATAGCTTCCCCACATTTCCCAGTAAATTCGCGCCAGAGAGCGAAGCTCGAAATATTTTCACCAAGGTGTTGAACGAGGAAAATGCCACGGCGGATGAAACCCGAAAATTCACCGGTTTCATTATGCTTTTCCTTGGCCGCCTTTACTCAGCCAAAGGTTGGACCATGCAGGTTCACCTGGGACCTCTTCGTAATAATTCCAGCCGTTTACTCTCCGAGTTTGGACCGGATGCGGGCACGGATTCGATCGGTGACTGGAACCAAGTGGAAAACATGGGGCAATTTTTGGATAAACTGGACCGTGAGGATTCCCTACCCAAAACCATTGTTTATAATAACAACCCGGCGGATAACTTTTCAATCGCCACAATGCTGGGAAATTTCCAGCGTGACCTGCCGGGCAAGATGCAGTTTGGATCGGGCTGGTGGCATCTCGATCAACGGGATGGGATGGTCGAACAAATGAAGACCTTGGCCAATGTCGGACTCCTTTCTCATTTTGTGGGTATGCTTACCGATTCACGCTCTTTTCTGTCTTTCCCCCGTCATGAATATTTCCGACGCATTCTTTGCAACCTTTTGGGAAATTGGATGGCTGAAGGTTTTGTACCGGATGATAGAGAACTGATCGGAAATTTGGCCCAGCGAATCTGCTATTCCAATGCCAAAGAATATCTTGGATTGGAAATCAGTTGACCACGACAACTGTCATTTATTTCTGAATGTCCAAGAAAAAAGAGATGGAACTTTTTTTATTTCTCTCCGCTTTAAGTAGTAAGATCTCACCCTTAACCCAAAATACCTAATGAAAAAAGTTCTCCTATCGATATCAGTTCTTTCTCTCGCCACCGGCATGATCGCCAAGCCTGAAAAAGGCGGAAAAAAACCCGGATCCGGTGAAGGCCGGCCGTCGCGCCAAGAGGTAATGAAGAAATTTGATAAGGATGGGGACGGGAAATTGAACGAGGAAGAAAAAGCCGAACTTCGTAAAAAAATGGCGGAACGAGGAGCTGGTCGAAGAATCCCTCCTTTGGTCCTGGAAAAATTTGATAAGGACGGGGATGGTAAATTGAGCGAAGACGAAAGAGCCACAGCCCGCAAGGCGATGGAAGCCCGCCGGGCTGAGATGATCGAGAAGTTCGACAAGGACGGGGACGGTCAACTGAATAGCCAAGAAAGGAAAGCAGCGATGACGGCTCGTACCCAAACTGGCGGAGGAGGACAACCCGAAGAAAAGAGGAAAAAAGGGAAGAAGGCGGAGAAATAGCCAAGTAGCCCCATTTTTTTGCAAAAATTGCCTCATTCGGGAGGCATTTTTGTTAAGTTTTAAATTTTTAGGCGAATACTCTTCACCCGAACCAACTCTTAACCTAAAAAGGAAGGATGAGCGATTCCCTTTATTCAGAAATTAAAGAAATAGCAATACGGGCACGAAAGGCATCCCTGAGCCTTAGCAGTGCAACCACCGCGGAGAAAAACGATGCCCTTCAGTCCATTGCCCGGGGGATTGAATCGAATCGAAAGCTTCTTAAGGAAGAAAATGAAAAAGATCTGGCGATGGCCGACGAGAATGGATTATCCGAAGCCATGGTTGATCGTTTGCGGCTCACGCACGAGAGAATTGATTCGATGGTCAAAGGCTTGCGTCAATTGATTGACCTGCCCGATCCAGCCGGAGCCGTGCTGGACTCAAAACAACGCCCCAACGGACTGGAAATCAATAAAGTGCGGGTTCCTATCGGGGTGATTGGGATCATTTACGAATCCCGGCCCAATGTAACCATCGACTGTGCGGGGCTTTGCCTGAAATCCGGAAACGTCTCTATTTTACGCGGAGGCAAGGAAGCAATGCACTCGAACCGGGCGATGGTCTCGATCATTGCTGAAGCACTTGAAGAATCACCGCTTCCCGATGATGCCGTACAATTAATTCCCACCATCGAGCGTGAAGCCCTGAATCATTTACTGACATTGGATGAGTATGTTCATTGTATCATACCCCGGGGAGGGGAAAGCCTGATCCGATTTGTGGCTGAAAACAGCCGGGTACCCGTGATTAAACATTACAAGGGAGTCTGTAATTTATTTGTCGATGCCAGTGCCGACCTAGAGATGGCCGAAAAGATTGCGGTTTCCTCCAAATGCGGAAGACCCGGGGTCTGCAATGCGATTGAGAATCTGGTCGTGGAATCATCCATTGCCGATGAATTTCTGCCACGGGTGTCAAGACAACTATTGGAGAGCGGATGTGAATTGATGGTCGACGAAAAAGCTGGATCCATTTTGCAGGACTTCCCGACACAGTCTGCAAGTGAAGAAGATTTTGCGGAGGAGTTTCTTGATCTCCGTCTCTCGATCAAGGTGGTTGATTCCTTGGAAGAGGCGATTTCCTTCGTGAATCAATATGGAAGCGGACACAGCGAATCGATCATTACAAATAATAAGAAACGGGCGGAGGCTTTTCTTAAGGAAGTGGATGCGTCCTCAGTCTACTGGAATGCAAGCACGCGCTTCACGGACGGGTTTGAATTTGGACTGGGTGCGGAAATCGGTATTTCCACCGACCGTCTACATGCCCGCGGCCCGATGGGGCTCGAAGAACTTTGCACCTATAAATATCAGATTATTGGAAACGGACAGTTTAAATAAGCCAGGAGGATTTCTATGTCCGAGCTTCTGATTACCGGGGGCACCCTCATCAATGAAGGCACCCGGACCCACGAAGATATTCTGATTCGTAACGGGCGTATTGAATCCATTGGCTCCCATTTGCAGGCACCCTCATCCTGTAAAATAATTGAAGCGGAAGGGAAATGGGTCCTGCCGGGTTTAATTGATGACCAGGTGCACTTTCGTGAACCCGGACACACCCATAAAGCCTGCATTCATACCGAATCACAGGCAGCGGTGGCCGGAGGAGTGACCACCTATTTTGAAATGCCGAATGTCTCCCCACCGACGCTAAACATGGAGCGAATCGAGGAAAAGTGCACAATTGCGAGGCAAAACTCCTTGGCCAATTATGGGTTTTTTCTCGGTGCAAGTAATGAGAATCTCGAAGCGGTAAAGTCGGCCGATCCGGCAAAGATCGCGGGCGTCAAAGTATTTATGGGATCATCGACCGGAAACCTGCTGGTCGATGAAGAAACGGTACTGGAAGGAATTTTCCGTAATGCCCCCACCATTATCGCGACCCATTGCGAAGACACCCCGATGATTCTGACCAACGAAGAGCAGGCCCGAAATAAATATGGTGACGAAGTTCCTTTTTCTGAACATGGAAATATCCGCTCGCGTGAAGCCTGTATTAAATCCTCATCCATGGCAGTGGAACTTGCCAGAAGAGAGAACGCCAAACTCCATGTCCTGCACATCACCACCGAGGAGGAACTCGACCTTTTTGAATCCGGTCATGATCGAATAACCGCGGAAGCTTGTGTCCACCACCTATGGTTTGAAGAGAGCAATTATAAGACCCTCGGCTCGCAAATCAAATGCAACCCGGCGATCAAAAAAGAGAGCGATCGGGATGCGATCCGTCGGGCAGTGGTGGATGGTAGAATTTCGATTCTCGCCACCGATCATGCCCCGCACACCTGGGAGGAGAAACAGGAAACCTATTTCAATGCACCATCCGGTCTGCCTTTGATTCAGCATTCCCTACTTCTAATGCTGGAAATGTGCCGGCAGAATTGCTTCTCGCCTGAATTGATTGTGGAGCGGGCCTGCCATGCCCCGGCCCGTTTATTTCAGGTGGAAGACCGGGGCTTTCTACGGGAAGGCTACTGGGCGGATCTCGTAGTCGTCAATCCCGCAGAAGAAACTTCCGTTCAGAATTCCCAACTTTTTTCCAAATGCGGATGGTCGCCCTTTTTGTATAATGTTTTTTCGAACCGAATCGATCTGACCCTTGTATCCGGACAAATCGCCTACCAATTGGGGATGCCCAATCTGGCTAATCGAGGGAAACGGGTCGCGTTCTCTGCAAACCGCAGGTAGAAGACGGGACAGAGGATCAGGGAAGCCAGGGATATTTGTTAAATTCGGGCTTTCTCTTTTCAAGGAAAGCTTTTTTTCCCTCGGAGCCTTCTTCAGATAAATAATAGAGAAGAGTGGCATTGCCGGCGAGTTCCTGAATCCCGGACTGCCCATCAAGCTCGGCATTGAATGCGGATTTCAGGCAACGGATGGCCAGCGGACTTTTTTCCATCACTTCACTCGCCCATCGCAGACCCTCCGCTTCCAGTTGCTCCACCGGAACCACCTTGTTAACCAAACCCATGCTGAGGGCTTCGTCGGCCTTGTACTGACGACAAAGATACCAGATTTCACGGGCCTTTTTTTGTCCCACAATCCGGGCCAAGTAACTGGAACCAAATCCGCCATCAAAACTTCCAACCTTGGGACCAGTCTGACCAAAGACGGCATTATCCGCTGCAATGGTAAGATCACAAACCACATGTAATACATGACCGCCCCCAATGGCATATCCGGCAACCAAGGCGATCACCACTTTGGGCATACTCCGGATCAGTTTTTGTAAATCGAGCACATTGAGACGGGGAACTCCTCCATCGTCCACATAACCAGCGTCACCCCGTACGCTCTGATCCCCACCTGAACAGAAGGCATATTTTCCATCGGTATGAGGACCGGCACCCGTAAGCAAAACCACTCCGATCTTAGGATCCTCCCGTGCGTCCAGGAAAGCTTCATACATTTCACTTACGGTCTTTGGACGAAAGGCGTTTCTTTTGTGCGGACGGTTTATGGTGACTTTGGCCACACCATCTCCCTTGTGGTAATGAATATCTTCAAATTCCCCGAAGTTTTCCCAATTCATTTTTTCTTTTCCTCCTTCTCATTATGATCGGATTCTGGTGGATCCACTTCAATTTGCCTGCCTTGCATTCCCCATTTTTCACGTAAATATTTCCTCTCCTCTTTCCAGTCCGCAAATGGTTTGCCGCGCATCGAGAGCAAATCATCCAAGTCTTCGTCGAGCGTTTTGGATTTTTGCTCGCTCATGGATTAAGTCGTTGGATAGACCACTGGCCATTTACCTCTTGGTAAATAAATCGATCATGCAAGCGGCCGGGTCCTCCCTGCCAAAATTCTATGGTATCCGCAACCAGGGCATACCCTCCCCAGTGAGGGGGTTTCGGAGGATTTTCCCCAAATCTTTCCTGCATTTCGAGATAGGACCGTTCGAGCGACTCCCGGGAATCGATCATCTTACTTTGATCGGACGCCCAGGCTCCGAGACGGCTTTCAAGGGGACGAGAGGCGAAATATTCCTGCGCTCGTTCGGTCTCTATTTTTTCGACCTTGCCGGTTATAATGACCTGTCGTTGCAAAGAAAACCATGGAAAATGCATGCAAGCGTAACCGTTTTGAGACAAATGAGTGGCCTTTCGGCTATTGTAGTTGGTGTAAAAAACGAACTGTTGATTTTCCAAGGCCTTAAGCAGGACAGCCCGGGAGACGGGATGTCCATCGCCATCAACGGTAGCCAGGCTACAGGCATTCGGATCATAGACTTTTGCCTTCACTGCGGCCTCCAACCAGTTGGAAAACTGAGTAAACGGACAGGAATTCAGGTCTCCTCTCCTCAGCGGGGGCTGGTCATAATGTTCACGCATGGCATGAAGGTCATCGGTTATCGAACTCATAGGATTCTAGCATACAGGCTTGCCCCGAAACCGCAAAGCCAGAATCATAAGGTTTCTCCCCGCAATGCCTTACTCACCGGATTATCCGAGCTTGGGGTATGATTGTTCCGTTTCCTCATTTTTTTCCGAACTTTCATGTTCCAGCGAATCAAACGAAAGGCAATCCATCCGCGAATACTTCGTTTGAACCAGTGAAGTTCCCGCACCGGTTCTTTCACTGTCGAGAATTTCTCTTTATAATCAAAGCGAAGAGGAAGAAAATCTATGATTCGTCCCTCGTTCCAAGCTCTTTCGAGGTTGTGTCTCAGCAATTGCCGGCCCGGCGAGTACTTTTTCCATTTTTCACTAAAAGATAAGTGATGTATCGCCAGATAATTGCTTCCGAGAAGATCCAACTGCCAGGCAATCGCTTCTTCATTGAGACGCAAAATGGATAACCGGACCATTCCTGTTTTGGCCAGTTCAGGAAGCAATTCGAAGAAAAAGGCACGCTTACCCCGGACCGTGTAAAGCCCGGCAGCCTCCCTGCCTTTCTTGGATTCCACTTCAATCACGCAAGTGGCAGGCATCATGGCCCGAACATCCTCAAAAGTTTCCCAGCATTCAAAGGCCAAATCGCCCTGTCCAGCGAGGGCCCGTTGATCATAGCGAAAGGATTTACGGGACTTGGTTCCCAACTTTTGGCACCAAAATTCATCAAATTTTTCCAGGGTTGGCTCAATCAGAAAAGTCTGCCTCGGGATGCGGGCAATGTGGAGTAAGTTGCCTTTGACAACTTTACTTTCGATAAATTCTTCCCAGAATTCAAATCTCATCAAGGGAACCCAGGCAAAGGTATATTTCCTCAGCAAGTTCCTTAGTCCCTCCACAAGCAAGGGAATCGCCTCCCTTATTGCGAGAGGATGGAAATAGTTGGCCTCGTCAAAAATATAAGGCCATATCCCTTTGGATTTTAAGATCCCTTTCCTTTCGACAAATGGCCAAAACCCAACAAGTTCTCCATTTTCTTTTTGCACGGTCAATAGAACAGGGGATTTTTCTCCTTCCAAGCGCTCCCACCAGGCGTGTAACCAAGCGGATGAAAAATATGGGTTTTGCCAATGAGAACAAGATACTAGGTTATTAATTCGATTCGCGTTCTGCCTTATCCATGATCTGGATTTTTCAACCGTAAAAATGAGAGGGCCGGACATATTACCTTCGACCACCTAGGCCCCCCCTTGGCGGGAACAAAAAATTAATCAACGAGATTTCCGAAGTCCTCGTACTCGGCACGGAATCCACCATCCACTCCCCGACAAAGAACCGCCACCGCATCGTGAGAGTGCAAGGACTCGAAATGGGAACATATCACGCGGAAGTCAAATATCCGTACATCATCCTCCAGTTGCTCGTAGATCAGGCGGGCGGCATCCTCCACAAATTTCACCTTAGCCCCGTTCATTTCCGCAAACGCCTGCTCATCCTCACGGCGAACCATGACCTGAGTCTCGGTATTAAGTGCATGGATGCACATATCACGAAGTTCGAGAAGGGAAAGCTCACGATTAGGATGCACCTCCACGCTGACCCGGGCTTTACTGCGCTGGGAATGGGGAATCGCCAGTAGATTACGGACCTCCCGAGCATGCTCAGACAATTCCGAAGCACACGGACAGGCGGAAGAATAAACGAAATCAAAATGGATGATTTTACGCACCCGGTCAGCACGGTCGATCAGTCCCTCAAAACTGCATCCATAGTATTGATATCCTTCGAGACCGCTGCGGAGGCTCTGCTGGATCATAGGGTAGGAGAAATCAGCTTTCAGCCTAGCCTCCTGGGAATCCAATTGTTTTTTATAATGACGAAGTATTTTGCCGAGAATCTCGGGGGAAAAGACCTCGTCTTTATACTCGTAGAATATCCGGATGATACGGGACATATTGATGCCCCTTTTGTCGGCATCCAGGCTTACCGTACCGGTCATCTTGGTTTCAATATTTAAGGATTCTCCATCGGGACCCACAAACCGTAGGGGCAGGCGAAAACCAGAAATTCCGACTTGAAGGATGGGCACATGAGAACCTTCCATTCCCTCCGAACCTGAATTCTGAATATCGGGAAGTGATTTGCGATACTCCGGGGTCACCATAAAGGACGAATCGTACTCTCTCTTTAATTTTTTTGATTTGTCTGAGGGGGTATTCATCATGAAAGATTACTGAAAATAAGAGAGGATGGCAAATTCAGGATCAAGAGCCCGCTTATTTTGCCTTACCTTGGTTCGCAACCGCCTCCATGGCCTTGGCCACTTTTTCGGGATCGCCGAGGTACTGGCGATTGGTTGGAGTAAGATTCTCATTCAGATCATAAACCAAGGGCATTCCGGTTGGAACATTCATTCCAATTATCTCCTCTTCGGAAACGCCGTCCAAATATTTAATCAAGGCCCGGAGAGAATTTCCATGTGCCGCAATCAGCACATTTTTTCCAGCCTTAATCTGGGGTGCAATGGTCTCTTCCCAAAGGGGAAGAAAACGGGCAACGGTATCCTTAAGACACTCGGTCACGGGAATGTGGGCCTCATCCAGATTCGCATACCGGCGGTCCTTTCCGGCATAACCCTGATCCTCCTTAGACATCGAAGGCGGGGGTATGTCATAGCTCCGGCGCCAGACCAACACCTGTTCATCCCCATGCTTCTCTGCGGTTTCCGCCTTGTTTAATCCCTGGAGAGCACCATAGTGTCTCTCATTGAGGCGCCACTCGCGATGAACTGGTATCCATACCTGATCCATCTCCGTAAGCGCAAGCCAAAGAGTGCGGATGGCACGGGTAAGGACCGATGTGTAGGCAACATCGAACTCAAATCCTTCTGCTTTGAGAAGGCGACCGGCTTCCCTGCCCTCCTTCTCGCCCTGTTCGGTCAGGTTGACATCGTGCCATCCGGTGAAGCGGTTTTCGAGATTCCATTGGCTTTCGCCGTGACGAAGTAAAACTAGTTTATGCATATTGAGAATAAGGAAGTCATAGAATAAGTTTTTTTTTATTTCAGGTCACCTCTTAAATCCCCATAAAAACTTGATTCTCTTCATCAAGCATCTTTTCATCATCATTCTTGTGTCGAGAATCGCTTTCGCGGAAGTGGTCATAAATCAATGCTTTGTATGCTTCAAGCCCGAGCTACCAAGGGAAGAGCGAATGAAAATAATCCACAAATATAAACTCAAAAAAATTAAGGATTTCATTCTCACCCGTGCATCCCTGTACGAAAGTAATTCAAGTTTGCCAATCGGGAAAATCATTTCTCTTTTAAGACGGGAAGAAGCCGTCCTTTTTGCTGATTATAATCATATTCAGGACACGCAAAAAATCGACACCAATGAACCCAGACTCGCTGAACAATGGTATCTTGAAAACAAGGGTAATCCGGTGAATTTCAGGCAGACAAAAACAGGTTCTGACATTGGATGGATCGATGCGGTCGATGATTACAACCCACGTCAGCAACGGGTGGTAGTCTCGGTAATTGACACGGGTATATCCGCTGACCATCCAGAACTTAAAGACCGACGTTCTTACATGCCGACCGAAATGAACGGTACTTCGGGAGTGGATGATGACGGACTTGGTTACATTGATGATACCCACGGGTGGGACTTTATCGGCAATGACAATGATCCTTCGGATCTTAATGGACACGGGACCCAAGTTGCCGGAATTTTGGCTGCCCATGCCGAGAATGGGATCGGCATTTCAGGGGTTGCTCCCAATGCGGTCATTCTACCCATGAGGGTGTTTAATGAATACGGTGGGGGTGCAACCGACGACCGCATTCTGTCCGCTCTGGGTTATTCTATTTTAGGAGGAGTCCGAATCATCAATCTCAGTCTGGGCAAGGGAAGTGCCTTTTCGATTCCCATCCAAGATGCGCTTTACAATTTGGAAGAAAATTTTGATGTACTTATGGTCTGTGCAGCTGGAAACGGAGGAATGGATGGCAAGGGTGACGATCTAGAAATCACTCCCTTTTATCCCGCAAGTTATTTGGGAAATGTAATTTTGTCCGTGGCGGCGACGGATGAATACGATGAACTCGCAATTTTTTCCAACTTCGGGAAAAGAACCGTGGACTTGGCTGCACCGGGGGTCAACATGCTCACTCCTGACCTTTCCAGAAAAACCCTGCAGGCAGAAAACTTTGAGGGCGATTTATCCGGATGGCAATTTTCCACCACCGGTCTTGGATCAACTTGGGAAAGACTCACCGATCAGAATGGCAACCGTTGGCTCACTGACAGTGCTTATGATGAATTCGGATATCTTGCCGACTATGGAAACAACTTAAATTCCTCGCTTCAGAGCCCAACGATTGATCTTTCCGGCACCAAGGGCACCACCCTGAAAATTCGAATCTACCATGATCTGGCGAGTAGTTTTTTATTCTTTTCGTATGATACACTTTGGATAGAAGTCACTTCGGCTGGAACAGAATCCTGGACCCCGGTTGGACAAGTCTACGGCAGGAGTAAACGGGGGGGATCTCTTTATCAATTTGACCTGTCCTCGTTTGACGGGCAATCGATCCGTCTGAGGTTTCGTCTGGTGACTGACAGCTTTAGAACGGCGGACGGGGTATACCTTGATGACCTAGAAATCTCAGGGGTATCCTCCTTTGAGCAAGGAAGTGAGCAGTATGCCTTTGTCAGCGGCACCTCCTTTGCCGCTCCAGTGGTTTCAGGAGTTGCCGCCATGGTTCTCTCCCACCGTCCGGAAATCTCCACCAAGCAACTTCGTCAAATCCTTCTGGCCACGGTTCGTCAGGTCGAAGGGTTGTCCGAAAAAGTTCTGAGCGGAGGAATCATTAACGCGAGGGCTGCCCTGGCAAAAGCGGAAGAGGCCAAGGTTTTTTTGGACGAGGGATGGCATTATCATCTGGAAAAATGGGTCTACTCAGCAATGGATGATCAGTGGCATTATCTCGCAACCGATCCAATTCAAACTTACCGCTGGCAAAGTTCCGGAAGCAATTCCAGTTGGGAAACACTACCAACCAAAGCAAAGGTAGGTTGGAAATATCACGGATGGCCCTATGCTTTTGATTACAACTCGGCATCTTGGGAATATTACCAAAGTGAATCCAAGTGGCTCGGATGGAAGGGGGGAAATCGGAAGTGGCATGAATTTGATCCGGATTTAAAGTCATGGAGATGGATTCAAGAATAGATTGAAATATCCTCAATCCATTGACAGTCCCCACCATTCTGCATAAAAGGTGGTTATGTTCGGACGGTTGCTACTGCTATTTGTTTTTCTCCCCATGATCGAGCTTTATTTGCTAATCATGCTGGGAGCCCGTATCGGTCCGATGCCAACCATTGGATTAATCGTCTTAACCGGCATAATTGGAGCAACTCTAGCCCGTCAGCAGGGACTTTCCACTCTTGCCAGGATTCAAAACGAGCTGAGGCAGGGGCGGGCCCCGACCCAGGAACTGGCGGAGGGGGCGATGATTCTAGTGGGTGGGTTGGTTCTGCTCACACCCGGGATCCTCACGGATATTTTTGGCTTTGCCATGATGGTACCCGGAATCCGCAAATCACTGGCCAGGCAGTTCAAAGTCCGTTTTCCCAAAGGCTTCACTTCTACGAGTGCCGGTTTTCAAGCTGGTTCCAAGCCAAGACCAGACGATGATGTCATTGACATCTAAAGAAAAGCTTCCCCGGAAGAGTCAAAGCCAAAACTATCCCTTTTTTAAACAAACCCGAAAGCCGAGAGCGTGATACCGGGCGTCTGGACTACCGTTTTGTCTGTCTGCTGAACGAAGAAAGGAGGGGGTATCATTCCAGGAACCACCTCTTGCAACCCGATAGGCACCCTCTTCCGGTCCTTGTGGGTCCTCTGCTCTGCCCAGAGGATACTCTTCCGCATACCAATCATTGACCCACTCGCGGACATTTCCGTGCATATCGTAAAATCCCCATGGATTTGGATCATACGATCCTACTTTACGGGTTTGTCTTGTACCATTAGGAGAAGCCCAATTTGTGTCAGTTTCCCTGATAGTGTTGCCCCATGAATAGGTAGTCTTGGTTCCCGCCCGGCAGGCATATTCCCACTCTGATTCCGTGGGAAGAGAAAATTGCCAGCCGAAAGGCAACATTTTCAACTTTGAAGCATAGTGATTTAGCCGTTTAATAAAAAGTTGAGCATCGATCCATGAAACTTTTTCAACCGGAAGGTCGGACCCGGTAAATTGGCTGGGGTTTTCATTAATCTTTGCCTTACCGCCCTGCATCACCGCAAGATACTGAAGTTGCGTAACCTCGTATTTACCGAGGAAAAATCCTTTCTTCAAAACCACTTCATGCTCTTCTTCTCGCCCAGTCTGTCTTCCTTTCTCTGTTTCTGGGCTACCCATGATGAAAGAACCGGCCGAAGCCCAGATCATTTCCATGGACACGGAACCATTCAGGTCAATCTTTTGGATACGATATGGATGCAACGGATTGGTTTTATTGAGAACTTCCAAGTTCCATTGATCATCCCCACAACCTAGAAGAAAAAGGGTGAGCATACTCGTCTGCAGGAGGAAAACAGGTTTTTGCAGAACTTTGACATAGGAAATAACGTTACACATAACCATAAATAAGTTATAATTTTTTTACTTTTGAAAGTAAAAAACTTTAAAATAATAACTTAAATCCTAAATTTATTTACACCTTTTTCTTTGTACTTGGAACTGCAAGAGCTATTTTGAATCCGTAGGGTCGAAACTCTCCCCCTTTGCCATTGCAATCATATCGAGAAGCCTATTTCGAAATTCAGGCCCCACCCCTTCCCGCTTGGCAATTTCAACATACAGAGGAATATAATCTTCTACTTCGAGAGCCTTACAGGCAATATTGTGGAAGGGATCTTCTGCATCGATAAAATAAGTATTGGGTCCAAAAGACAGGGTTATCCCTGAATCTGTTCGAAAAATCCCTAAAGATGAAGGTGTCCAACTAATCAAAATATAAGTATTTCGAGCCTTTGTGCATGGCAATTCATTTGTCCGCTTGCCCGACAATTATTTACGCCTTACTAAGGAGGCATCATGTTTTTTCTTCCTTACAGGGATGACAACCCGACCCGTTCTTTTCCGTTGGTAAATTGGTTGTTTATTTTAACCAACCTGTGGGTCTTTTTCACTTTGCAATTGCCGTTGGGTCCAAAAGAACAAATGGCCTATTTTTCAAATTTTGGCTTTATTCCAGCTACCTTCTTCGGCCAATTTTTTTATCCTTCCATGGAGGGAATCGCATGGGAATGGTATTCGGTCATAACTTCCATGTTCAGCCATGGTGGAATTGCCCATTTGCTTGGGAATATGCTTTTCCTCTATCTGTACGGAGACAACCTGGAGGATGCGATGGGGAAATTTCGCTACCTGGTTTTTTATCTTGGATGCGGATTGCTGGCTGCTCTGGCACAGGCGTTTTTGAACCCTGGTTCCCAGGTTCCCATGGTGGGGGCATCAGGAGCAATATCTGGAGTCATAGGTGGATATTTACTGCTATACCCCAGAGCCAACATCCGGGTTTTTTACTGGGTTTTCATTCTGATCGGAACCGTGATGGTACCCGCCTATCTCGTGCTCGGAATTTGGTTGGTTGAGCAGTTTTTACTTTTTCCGGAATCGATGAAAAACGCCGGTGGGGTGGCAATTGCAGCTCATCTGGGTGGCTTTGCCGGGGGGTTCCTCCTGACCCCATTGTTCAAGAAAAGCGGAGTCAAACTATTCCAAGGCGGACATTCCCGAGCTTTTTCTCGCCATCCCAAGAGAATGCGCTAATAAAAACCCCAACCCCTATGGAAAAAGCATATTCCCCCCAAGAAGTCGAGGACCGGCTTTATCAAAAATGGTTAAAAGAAAGATGCTTCTCTGGAAAAATCGACCAGAGCAAGGATTCCTACTCCATTGTAATTCCGCCTCCGAATGTCACCGGAGTGTTGACCATGGGCCATGTGCTTAACAACACCATTCAGGACATCCTGGCCCGGCGGGCCAGGCAGGAAGGCAAGTCCGTCCTTTGGTTACCGGGGACTGATCATGCTGGTATTGCAACCCAGACCAAGGTGGAACAGGCACTGCTTAAGGAAGGTAAATCGAGGCAAGAACTGGGTCGGGCTAATTTCCTAGAACATGCTGCACTCTGGCGGGATAAACATGGAGGAATCATCCTTAAACAATTACAGAAACTGGGCTGTTCCTGTGATTGGAAACGAAATGTGCATACTTTGGATGATGATTATTCCGAAGCGGTCATCGATGCATTCGTTAAATTGTACAAGCGAGGATATGTATACCGTGGACAGAGAATGGTGAATTGGTGCCCGGCCGGTTTGACAGCACTCTCCGATGAAGAGGTAATCATGAAGCCACAGAAGAGCTTTCTTTACAAAGTTCGATATAATATTCTAGAAACTCCTGGTGCCTATGTTGAAGTTTCGACGACTCGACCCGAAACGATCGTTGGAGATGTAGCCTTAGCCATACACCCGGAAGATCCACGCTGGAAAAATCTTAAGGGCAAACATGTACTGAGACCGATCAATCCGAAAGCCCTTCCGATTGTGGCAGACGAGGCGGTACAGCGTGATTTTGGTACAGGGGTTTTAAAAATAACTCCTGCCCATGATAAATTAGATTTTGAAATTGCGAAGCGGCATGACTTACCGATCATCGAAATCCTCAATGCGGATGGCACCCTGAATGAACACGCTGGGCACAACTACAGAGGCATGGAGCGCTTTGCCGCCCGCAGGATCATGGTTAAAAATTTAGACGAAGAAGGATTGCTGATCGAAAGCGAACCTTATGAAAACAATGTTGGGTTTTCGGAAAGAGCGGATGTACCGATCGAGCCAAGATTATCCGAGCAGTGGTTCCTCAAATACCCGAGAATCGAGGAGGCGAAACGAGCAGTCAAGGATGGTCATATTTCCTTCTTCCCCAAACGCTGGGAAAAAACTTATCTGCATTGGCTTGAAAATATTCAGGACTGGTGCATCAGTCGCCAGTTGTGGTGGGGACACCGTATCCCCGTCTGGTATCGGAAAGGAGGAGTCCGGTCAGATCCTGCCAATTGGTATGTGGGCAATAAGCCCCCCAAAGATATTCATAATTGGAAACAGGACGAAGATGTACTCGACACATGGGCATCTTCATGGTTATGGCCATTAGCGACTCTAGGTTGGCCTGATGAAGAAGCCATGGAAACCAAAGGCTTCGACTATTTTTATCCTACCTCCGCCCTGGTTACAGGCCCGGATATTATTTTCTTTTGGGTGGCCCGGATGATTATGGCCGGACTGGAATTTAAAGGAATAGAGAAGAAGAAGGACATCAAACTTACAGAAGCAGAAATAGCCAAGCGGGTTCCTTTCAAGGAAGTCTATTTCACTGGTATTATTCGGGATTCTGATGGTCGTAAAATGTCTAAATCCTTGGGTAACTCGCCTGATCCTCTCGAATTAATTGCCAAGTATGGAGCAGACGGCTTACGACATGGAATCATGAGCATTGCCCCCAAGGGTCAGGACATCCGTTTCTCCGAGGAGCGGATTGAGCAAGGCCGTAATTTCTGTAATAAATTGTGGAATGTATGCCGATTCCGTCAAATGTCCGGCACCCCACAAGACAACTCGATCATTGAATTGATTCTCCTGCGTATACAGAGCGAACAAATTACCAGAGACGACCAGGCCATCCTTCTAAGGCTAGCCGAAACCTTGAATGATGTGGATCGGCTCTACGAGGCTTATGAATTTAATTCCGTACTCCATGTCATCTACCACTTTTTCTGGACTGACTTCTGCGACTGGTATATTGAAGTTTCAAAACCCAGAATGTCTAATGGGGAAGACAAGGAAACCTGTTTAGCGATTCAGGACATTTGCCTGCGTCAAATCTTGCTACTTCTGCACCCCTTTACTCCCTTTATCACCGAAGAGCTTTGGTTTGTTCTTGGGTTCGCCAATGGACAAAGCATACAGGGATTTTCTCCAGGTAAAGGTGCGGACTTGATAAACACGCTCAGGAAGCAGGGTTTTGAATTAGATCCCAAAAGCTTGGATGAAGTAAGCAGGACCCGCGAACTGATTACTCACCTAAGGGCGTTGAAAGCGGAAAGAAATCTTTCCAATAATCGACAGGTTGAATTTTTCTATATGACGAATCCGAAAGATGAAGCTTCGATCAAAGACAGGCAAGCTTCGATTCTGACCATGGCCGGAGCCTCGGCCCTTAAAAAGGCGGATTCCACTCCCTCCGGCTTGCCTGCCTGCGTGACCCCGTTAGGCAGCTTTTTCCTCGATCTCAGCACGGGAGTGGATATTAAATCGGAAAGGACAAGACTCCATAAGGAGGTCACAACCCTAGAAGGGATCATCCGGGGCATTGAAGCGAAACTGAGGAATTCTTCTTTCGTGGACAAAGCACCTGAGCAAGTGGTGAACGGGGCCAAAAAGCAATTGTCCGACAATCAGCATAAACTGAAAGAGATCAAGGAAGCTCTCGAAGCATTACAGTAAGTGAACCGACTTTCCCCACTGATAGTTCAGAAAAATTGAAAATGCCCACAGTTCTGTCGCCTCCAAAGGATCGGAGAATTTGGTCCGACCTGAATACTCTCTCCATTCGTAATGAAAGTCAGCGATCAATCAGACCTGAACCAACCGGCAGTCAAGGATGATTCCATTTTTCAAATCGAGACCCATAAACATAGGCCCCAAGGTAAAATTGAACTAGGTGAGCAAGTGCTCAGGCATGCCCATGAGGGAATCTCTTTGGACTTAGTCAAATGGGTAGCCTTGGGTCAGCAGTAACCAAAGAAAAAGGTTTCATCAAATACTACGGGAGATTGAACAACTACATCCGGATGATGTCATCCGCACTCTGGATAAAACTAATTCTAAAGGAATGACATACAACCCCATGCTTCCCGACAGGCAACCTCGCCCCCGAAGATTTCATATTCAAACCGCCATTGATCCAACCATGCTTGATCAGAATCTAATTGAAATGATCGTCGATAGCAGAAACTTATCAGTCTCAATCAACTTTTTGGGAACAGACATGAAAAAACTTCCCCTTGAACAAGCCAACGCAGAGCAAAAATAGCGATATCCCCAATCCTCGATTACAATGCGATACCAGGCTAAACCCAGTGAACAAGCTCTGGGCGACTTTAGAAAATGTTTGCGAAGGAACTTGGGGTGAATGCGTTCTTGGTAGGGAAAAATCATAATTTGCGAATAGTTGACCTTGCGGTCGGACTAATGATCTTGTCAAAAGAACAAATGCAAAAATTATTTGTATCTATCTGTTTTCTTTTGAGCATAACTCCATTTCTGCTTGCGGACCTCAATTCATGGCCCCAGTGGCGGGGTCCAAACCGGGACGGTCAGGGCATCCCCGGCGTTAATCTACTTGAGAACATTGAAGAAACTCTCCCCAAAAAGATTTGGGAAAGTATCGAAATTCCAAGTCGGGATGACGGTGGATTTGGAAGTGTAATCTCTGATGGGAAAAGAGCCTACTTGTCGGTTGTCTGGCATCGAAATGAACCCTCCGAGGAGAGGATTCTCGATTCTTTAGTATTGCGAAAATTAGGCCTTCGAAATGTCAACTTACCCAAAGAGCTAAGGGAAAAAGCGGAACAAGACCGCCTTGCCCTCAGCCCCAGGCTGAGGGGGTCCAAACTTGACGAATGGATTGCCCAATGGATTGCGGATCATTTGGACCGGAAACAAAAAATGACACAGGGCTCTCTGATCGCATCCCGTTTCAAACAAGGAAAACTTGCCATTCCCCTTTGGGTCATCGACCGAATATTCACCATCAGGGACCGCGTCTTCCCCACGCAGAACGCCTTGGATCAATGGCTTGGGAAACAGGATTTCCCGGAAGAGATCCGTGAGAAAATCAGTCAGGAAGTCCCTCCGACCAGAAGAATGGCAGACGATGTTCTTTTGGCCTTGGATCTTCGGACTGGAAAACAAATTTGGAAAACAAGTTTATCGGGAGTACCTTCCGGGAGATCTTCTTCCTCCACCCCCTGTCTCGCCGGGCAAAAAATATTTGCCGTGGGTGGAAACCGCTTGTTTTGCGTGCTTGCGGAAAATGGAAAACTAGTCTGGGAATCTTCACTGGGAACTGAGGCGGTGGCCAGTTCTCCGCTTTTCACAGAAGGAAAAGTTGTGGTGTTGGCAAATACTCTCCAGGCTTTCGATGCTATGTCAGGAAACCAGGTCTGGGAAAATACATCGATCCGCGGAAAAACAGCTTCCCCTGTGCTGTGGCTTAATGATTGGCAAAATTCAATCGTTTGTAATTCATCCAAAACTGTCTTCTGTGTTAATCCAGAAACCGGCAAGACTTTATGGGAAGGCCCGGGTGGAGGGGCATCCACTCCAGTAACTTCTGGCAATCATCTCGTGGTTCACGGGAAAAAAGAAGAAGTTGGTCTAATTTGCTTTCATGCCAACTTGGATGGAATTTCTGAAAAATGGAGATTTCCCAAACTGACCAGACGGACGGATTCAAGCCCGCTGGTGTTTGAAAAGAAAGCAATTCTTTTTGGAGCAGGCATGCGACTTTGCATTGATCTGCAAAGCGGTAAGGTCCTCCGCAATGTGCCCGCCAAGCATGACATCTCCTCGCCCATTCTGGCCGGCGGAAAAGTGCTGGCTTATGAAATCAATGGATCCTTCCTGATATCGGTGAAAGCCGAACCGGAAAAACTGAGTGAAGAACAGAAGTTCAAATTAAATGCCCTGAAATGTACTTCTCCTGGTCTTGTGGGAACCAAGCTTCTGGTCCGAAATGAAAAGGGGATTGCCTGTTATGAACTTGGCAGGGACATGCCCAACTAGGCAATAGCCCCAGTTCCGACACTTTCAAACCTTTCCCTTTGCCGGGTAAGAAGTTCGGGCAGCTCAGGGAGATGATCCACGGCATGGGTTTCTCCGACCACTTCCCTCGCCAACACCTGAAGTTCCTGCCATCTCGCTACCTTTAGGGGCGGGGCAAAGGCAACCAGGGAAAGCAGGCTTTTCCACTCGATTTCCACTCGCTCAATATCCCCGCTATGAAGATCAGAGGCTCCTTCCAATTCATGGAGAAATTTCTTGCGGTTTTGTAATACTTCCATCGCACCTTCACCATACTCTTCAGGCAACCCCGCTTTAAGGTAACCTTGGCAGTCACGAAGACCGTAGGTTTCACGGCACAGCATGGCCAATCTTGATTCACTCGATGCATAACCACGAAAACGATGCCCCGCACGCAAGTTAGCTAGGTCAATAATCAGTTCTTCGAGCGGATATTTTTCATCCTCAATAGCTGCCGCGATGGCCAGTCCTTCTCCTCTTGAGAAAAAACTAAAAATTTCGCCTCGTAAGGTCGGATGGGCATCCTGGTTGATCAGACCAAGTTCATACCAAATTTCAGAGGGGCTAAGGTTATTTAAGTCCTTGGATGCCGCTTTTTCCTGGCTACGAAAAGGAGAATCATAAACTCTTTTCACCCGCCGCATTGGCGGGTTGAGCAGAACCTTGCCCCGGGCATCTTTCCAGCCCAAGACAAGTGCATTCTCGTAGGTAAGACGTGCACGGAGTACTTTTCCCCGATCCACAAACTCAACCAGCTCTCCCCCCTTGGAGACCAGAGGAAGAAAATCCCGAAATACCTTTTCCAACCCCTGGCGTCGCCAAACTTTCCTGGAGAATTTCTTTTTTATTTTAGGATTTTCCTCTGCGGTGACCTCCCGTAAACGTTTCCTGAATGACTTGATCAAAAGGATTTTAGGCGGTTTCCCCGATTCTTCGTCCTGATACATACCCAGTGACAGCTCGCGACCGTACACCTTTTCCCTTTTCGAACCAAAACGACAGGGATTGCCAACCTGAACTTTATCCAGCGTTTCAGGAAGAGTCAGTGGATTGACCCATTCCCCCTTCGACAAGACCAGGGCGTTGGTCAGCTTGCTCTTACTCTGCCCGCTGCGTCGCTCCCATAATCCCACCGAATTTCGCATCTCAACGACTTCATCGCGTTCTCCGATATTCTCATCGTGAATCTCTTCTTCCTTCTGGGGAATCTCGCCCAAGGCTAAATCAAGGCCCAGCTGCACCCGCTCCTCCGAAAAAAGTCGCACAGCCAGCCAGCGGGCGGCTTCAATGGGATTTTTGTTTTGCCGGACTGCAGTGGTCATGGCACGAATCAGGGCGGCCCAGTCAAGGGTTTTGGAACGATGCAGTTTCAATGGCCGGGCCTCACTCATTCGGGCTTGGCGGGGCGCCACGATCACATAGCCTCGGTCATCCATCCCCCTTCTTCCTGCCCGACCGAACATTTGCAAAAGTTCATCTGCCCGCAGAAGTCCAAATTCATCATCGATCCGATATTCCCTGTCGGTGACCAGAACGGAACGCATTGAAAAATTGACCCCCGCCCCTAGACCGGTGGTTGCGACCACCACCTGAAGCTGTCCCGCCTTGGCAAGCGGTTCAATCACACCAGCTCTTTTCGTGTAATCTAGACCACTGTGATGGTAAGCAACCCGACGCTTTAGCAAACCTTGCAACTCTTTACCGGCAACTTTTTTTTGCTCCCGGCTCAACTCCAGGGTTTCTACCGGAGGAAGCTCTGTCGCCAGTTGCCTGGCCAGGTCTTCGGCAACGGCCCTTCTGGGAGCAAAAATAAGCAAAGGTCCAAGATTGGCATTCAAGGCACCGGCCACCAACTTTGGCCAGTGTCCGCGAATCTTCCTTCCCCGGAAAGGACGCCGGAGCAAAGTTTCCGCAAACACTTCATCCAATGGAACGGGTCTTTTCCCTTCGGAAACAAGTTCAACCTGTCTCCCGATTCCCCGTAACCAGTCCGCCACCTCCAACGGATTGGCGACACTCCCACTCATTAACAGGAGTCGGGTACGGATTGGAGTCAGGGCAATGGTCACCTCATAACCGGGTCCCCTTCTCTGATCTCCCAGTAGTTGGTATTCATCAACTACAAATAAATCCGGACTCACTCCCCTGGCAATACTGCCCCGCTGAGTCTCAAGGGTGGCCACTACAATCGATGCCTGCGGCTGGAATCTTATATCTCCGGTGATCAGCCCCACATCCCAGCCCTGCTCCTTCCAATCCCGAAACTTGTCATTGGCCAAGGCCCGGGTGGGCACAGTGTACACGGCTTTTCCTTTCCATCCCGATTCAATCAGTTGCTCAAAAACAAAAGTTTTCCCTGCCCCGGTCGGTGCATGCAGGACGACATCCTTTCCTTCACGAAGAAAATTCAAAGCCTTTCGTTGCCAGGAATCCGGCAGTGCGAGCGTTTGACCAAACTGATTGGAGTTCATTTGCATTTATCCACCTTTTTCCTTTCATACTTAAGTTTTCAGATAATACGATGAAAACTTATTGCGATTTTACCTGTCACGCCCCGAGCCGATGATCAATCTGATCGTAGCCTGCGACCGAAACCGTGTGATCGGAAAGAACGGTAAACTTCCGTGGTCGATTCAGGAGGACTGGGATTATTTCCTGAGAACGACCGCAGGGGGGGCAATGATAATGGGGAAAATCTGTTACCAGGAATTTGAAACCTATGCCGAAGGCAGGGAACTAATCGCATTGACCAGGGATCGGGGTTACCGTTTTCCGCACGCAAAAACTGCCCACAGCATGAAACAGGCCCTCTCTTTGGCTACCCAAAAGCCCATCTGGATTTGCGGGGGCGAGGCAATTTACCAGGAAGCCTTCCCCTTGGCCGACAGGCTCTACTTAACCCGCATTGACCGCACATTCGACGGTGATGTGTATTTTCCGGACTGGCATAACACCTTTAAAAAACAAATCTCCCGGAAGATAATGAACAAGGATGGTATCCAGCTGGAGTTTTTGATTTTAGGCAAAGAGTAACAAATTCAATAAACCCCGAAAGCTTGCCTCCATGGACAGACTCTTTATTGTCAGACCTTCTCATGAGCGACCTGAAATTCTTAACCTACGAAAATCTTGAGCAAATCCGGATGGAGTTTGGCACCCCTAGCTATGTTTATGATGAAATCACACTGCGCCAGAAGGCTCAAGAATTGAAAACCTTCCCCCATGCGTTTGGCCTTTTTGCCCGGTATGCAATGAAAGCAGCCCCCACCGCGGCCATTCTGCGTATTTTCAACGAAGAAGGACTAGGAATAGACGCAAGTTCCATCTTTGAGGTGGAAAGAGCAGTGCGGGCAGGGTTCGGGACTGAATCCATTTCGCTAAGCACTCAGGAATTAGCGGATGACTTCCGCTACTGGGCTCAGGATGGGGTGAAAATTAATCTTTGTTCGCTTAGTCAAATCCAAAGACTGGGCAGTTGGAAAATTGGTGAACCCGTGGGTCTGCGCTTCAACCCAGGCACGGGTTCCGGTGGTACCAACCGCACAAATGTGGGAGGACCTTCCAGCAGTTTTGGGATATGGAAGGACGATCTGGCAAAGGCAAAGGATCTTTGCCACCAGCTTGGTCTGGAAGTGGAACGGATTCACACTCACATCGGATCGGGTTCGGATCCTGAAGTCTGGAAAAAAGTCGCGGGCATGAGTCTTGATCTTGTGCGTGCTTTTCCGACGGTACACACGCTCAACTTGGGAGGAGGGTTTAAGGTTGCCCGAATGCCCAATGAAATGGCCACCGATCTGCAGGAAATCGGGCAGTCCGTTAAATCCATCATTGAAGAATTTGCGGCTGAGACCGGGCGCAAACTAAAACTTGAAGTGGAACCCGGTACTTTTCTGGTTGCCCATGCCTGCAGTCTGGTCACCTCGGTTCAGGATGTCACCCAGACCGGTGAAGGCGGCTATCGCTTTTTAAAATTGGATGCCGGCATGACCGAAGTCCTCAGACCGAGCCTTTACGGAGCACAGCATCCGATCCACATCGTTCCCGATCCGGAAGAACTTTCCGAGCGGGAAGAAGCAGAGCAAGTGGTTGTGGGTCATTGCTGTGAATCCGGCGATCTGCTCACCCCTGCCCCTGGAGATCCGGAGACTCTGGCACCCCGCCCCCTGGTCCGGGGCGAGATTAATGATTTTTGCGTGATTGACAGCGTTGGGGCATATTGTTCTTCCATGACTACCAAAAACTACAATTCCTTTCCCGAGGCAGCTGAAATAATCAAAAAGCAGGAAGGTAATTTATCATTAATGAGAAAGAGGCAAACCTTCGAACAACTAATTGAAAACGAAGTCGTGACGTGAAGGTAAGCGGACTCGGTCATTTCCCGCTAGGCACGCCAGTCCCCAATAAAGAACACGCAGTTTGTGTAAGTTTGCCGACATTAGAGGATGTCGTTGGGTATGAGGAAAAAAGACCGGATACTCTACAAAGACTGACTTCCGGTTATCCCCGTTTTGTAAGACATCGTAAAATTAAGCAGCTTGCAGACTTTTGGAATCAAACACCTTCCCTGCACAACAAGGATTTATTCTTTTTCCCGAAAACCCGTGACTGGGATTTTGCCAGCAAAACTCTGAGGATCACTGATGCCAGTACGGAAGAAGTTGAAGACTATCTTATTGCTGGGTTAGAACCCGATTCCGAAGAGAGTTCGCAGTTGCATAAATTCTTCCAGCATGCGGGATGCGGTCTCTCATCTCGCCATGCAGAAAAAATTCTTGAATCACTTGGACTAACGGTCATGTCCGAGGCAATCACTCCGAACTTGCATGCTGAAAGAGAGATAAAAAATGTCATTTCCAAAGCACATGGACCTCAAATTGATGCCGATGATGTGATCATAGCCTCATCGGGTGCCAACGCCTTCACTTCCGTTTTTCGTTCCGCCCTTGAAATATCGAGAATTAAGCAAAAGAAAATCTGGATAAGAATCGGCTGGCTCTATCTCGACACCCTTGAAATCATGAACTTGCTCCGAGCACCCCGTGAACAGATCATTGATCTTCATACACCTGAAGAATATGAGACCCTGGAGGAAATTTTTCTTGCTCATGGCAGTAACATTGCAGGGGTGGTGACGGAATTCCCCAGTAATCCCCTACTCCACTCCTGCAATCTGGAGAAATTGCGTGACTTGACCATCCGTCATGATTCGATACTGATAGCCGATCCAACCATGGCTTCGCCCAAAAACGCCAAAGTTTCAAGATATGCGGATGTCGTTATCAATAGCTTAACCAAGTATGCAAATTGGGAAGGAGATGTGATGATGGGTAGTGCAGTTTTCCCGAAAAATTCTCTCATTGGTCTGGAAATAAAGCAAAAAGCCGAAGAATATTTGAACAAGCCTTTTTCAAGGGATATCGAACGAATGGCGGAGCAAATTCCCTTTTACAACAACTTTATCGATCGGACGAACCAGTCACAGGAAGAAGTGGTGAATTTTCTTGAGTCGCACCCCAAAATAAAGAAAGTATTTTGGGCTTATCAGCAAAGTACCGGAGCAAACTACGAGAGGATCGCCGGGTGCCATAAACCCGGTTGTGTCGTAAGCTTCGAAATCGATGGAAATTTCAAGGATTTTTACGACAACCTAGACATGTTGAAGAGTCCCAGCTTTGGGACTGAATTTTCACTCTGCTGCCCCTACATCTATCTTGCACATTATCAACTTATTGGAAAAGCATCCGGACGAAAAACGCTGAGCAAAGCAGGGTTATCTCCGGAGCTTCTGCGATTATCAATCGGTCTTGAAAGCACCGAAGAGATCAAACAAAAAATAGCCTCGGCTTTACTTAAATGCTAGGACTGTAATTCAAAAAATTTTACTCAGATATTATTCAAAAGAAAAAGGATCCAAAACTTTGCGAATGCGGCGTTTCGAAAGCCTGACATAGGCAGGTAATCCATTTTCATAAGGAACCTGAACTTCTCCATGCAGCAAAGGTTGGCAATATTTGATAAATTTTGCGGTCATGCTTACTCCATCTTCAGAAATCCAATCAGCAGGGATTTCTTTGACACCATTCGCGATTTCAGAGAGTGGAGCCAGGCCGGTTTCACATTCATAAGTATCTCCCTCCGCACGAACCAGTATGACCATCTTGTCCGTTTCACCCTCTATCGCCGCTTTGACTGCCGCTTGTCCTGCCATAAAAGCCTCATCATTATCAGTCTGGGATGAACAATGGGTAGCCGCCCGCTGACCAGTTCCCAGCTTGGATGAACGGGCTTTTACGGCAAGGTTACTTTCAATGTAATTTGCGAGGAAATCTCCAATGCCTCCCAATTGCTGATGACCAAATGCATCCTGACTATTGGTGCTATTTGCAACATAATTCCCATCCTTGTCAATTAATCCCTCTCCGACCACCACCAAGCAATAGCGGTTCACTTTAAGGACTCGTTGGACATCGTCCAGAAATCTCTCTTTGGAAAAAGGCAGTTCCGGAAGATAGATTAAATGGGGAGCATCATTAGGATTCTCCTTTCTTTTGGCAAGGGTGGTTCCCGCCGCAATCCATCCGGCATTACGGCCCATGACTTCAATGATTGAGACTAGGTCATGCTGACCCATGGCCTCGTGATCCAATGCGGTTTCACGCACAATGGTGGATACATATTTTACCACGCTTCCATACCCCGGGCAGTGATCGGTGGTTACTAAATCATTATCAATGGTTTTCGGGACCCCAATCACACGCAAAGAATAGTTTTTGGACTGGGCGAGTTTGGATATTTTATCGGCGGTATCCTGTGAGTCATTGCCACCGCAATAGAAAAAGTAGCGAATATTATGAGCTTCAAATACTTCAAGAATTCGCTCATATTCCCGGTCATGCTTCAATTTGAAACGACAGGTTCCCAAGGCCGAGGCAGGCGTGTAGCGTAATCCGCGAACATTTTGCTGAGATTCCTCAGCCAAATCCATAATGTCTTCTTTAAGAATACCCAGAACGCCATTCATACCTCCATATACCTCTTCGATACAGGGATGATTCAGTGCTTCTGAGACGACCCCAGCCACACTCGCGTTAATAACGGCGGTTGGCCCACCCGATTGGGCTACCAAACAATTTCCTATTAATTCCTCTGCCATGATGAAGTTATGAAGTAAAAAATGATCAAAGGATTAACTCACATTCAAAATGGCGAATTGGCAATCGCAAAAATTACCATGATCGGAATGGATACCCGTGCCCAATTCCTTGCTTAGAGGATAGCAGAAGGGCTGTATTTTTGGGCATCCGGATAACGAACGGACCAGGATTTGACCCGTTTAAGAAAATGTTCAACCTGTGAGTGCGCATCTCCCACAGATACTTCACCCTGCTTGATGATTTTACGGAGATCCGTGATCTTAAGTCCTATTCTTTTGTCTTTGGCGAGTCTTTGAACAAGATCATTTTCAGAAATTTTCCCTTTCCGCAAGTCACGAACAGTGGCCAACGCGTGCTCCTTGATCGAGGCATGTGCATCTTCCCGTCCGGCTCCCGTCTTGACCGCTTCCATCATTACGGTGGTGGTGAGCAGGAAAGGCAGGTATTTTTTTCTTTCTGCACCAATTACGGAGGGAAATATCTCCATTTGGTGAAGAATGGTGAAAAAAGTGTCCAGCAATCCATCAATAGCAAAAAAAGCATCCGGCAACATCACCCGCCGGACCACGGAGCAAGAAACATCTCCCTCGTTCCATTGATCTCCTGCCAGCTGCGAAGCCATGGTCAGGTAACCATTTAAAATCGCATGAAATCCGTTAATTCTCTCACAGCTTCTGCTGTTCATTTTATGTGGCATCGCAGAGGATCCGGTCTGCCCTTTGGCAAATCCTTCGCTGAGTAACTCGTGACCCGCCATGATTCGGACGGTCTTCGCAAAACTGGAAGGAGCCGATGCC
Organism: uncultured Verrucomicrobiota bacterium; assembly: GCA_902615835.1. GTDB lineage: Bacteria > Verrucomicrobiota > Verrucomicrobiia > Opitutales > Seribacteraceae > Seribacter. Next base: position 20,243 of record CACMQL010000002.1, on the reverse strand, counting down.
AGCCGTACCAATAAAGCAACCACTTCGAAGTCTAAACTTCGAGGATAAACCTGGCCCACATTTTCCCACTTGGAAGTGGCACCCAGATGATGCATCACTTTTTGGTCAAGCTGCTCGGCTTTTTTAGCACTGCCCAGCAAAGTGAGCTGATCGAGCCTTGTGCCAACCGCACCCTTAATACCCCGATACGGATAAGTTGCACAGAGACGAGAAAGATTTTCCATGGTGTGTCCCAATTCTTCGCCCCAGTTGGCCATTCTTTTTCCCAGCGTAGTCAATTGAGCGGGCACATTGTGGGAACGGGCAGTCATGGCGAGCTCTTTAAAAGTTTGGGCTTTTTCCCCTAAGGCAATCAGACAGGCAACCGACTTTTCAAGGACCAGGCTCAACGCACGGTGGGTTTGTAATTGCTCCACATTCTCAGTTAGATCCCGGCTCGTCATTCCTTTGTGGGCGTGCTGATGACCTGACAGATGGGCAAATTCTTCCAAGCGAGCTTTGACATCGTGCTTGGTCACAATTTCCCGTTCACGAATGGAATCGAGATTTACCAGACCTTTGATTTTCTCCGATTGATCAATGGCTTTTTTTTCTATTTTGATCCCGAGTTCTTTCTGGGCTTTCATCACCGCGATCCAGAATTCCCGCTCCAAGATTACTTTTCCTGTGGGTGACCAGAGGGAAACCATTGAGAACGAGGCATAACGGTCAGCTAAAATATTAGGTATTTCAAATTTTTCCATGGGTGATTAAAATTCCTCGAGGCGTTGGCAGACCTGACGGATGATAAATTCCGGGGTGGAGGCGCCGGCTGTTACCCCGACGGACTTAACACTGTCAAAATCTGTCCTTACAAGGTCTTCGGCAGTTTCAATGTGAAAAGTAGGACGGTCATGGGATGCGGCCAGTTTGGCCAATTTTCGGGTATTCGCAGAGTGTTTTCCACCAATTACCACGATTGCATCCGCCCCTTCCTCTACAAGTTCCACTAAATCTGACTGTCTCTCTTTGGTGGCTCCACAAATAGTATCAAAAATGAGCATTTCTGGATATTTTTCAGCAAGTAAACCGCTTAGGAGTTTAAACTCGTGAGTAAACATAGTTGATTGAGACACCATGGCTACCTTGTCTCCTAAATCTGGTAGGCTAGAGATATCTTTTTCGTTCATGATCACATGAGCTTTTCCATCGGTATATCCCATTAGACCAATTACCTCTGGATGCTCGGGATCGCCAAAAATAACTATCTGGTAGCCCTTCTCCGCATGAGATTTTACTTTTCCGGCAATGATGCCCACATCCGGACAAGTCCCGTCCCGAAAAGGTAAGCCCAGACCTTTCAAATAATCCCTCCGTTGGGGAGAAATCCCATGTGCCCGGACCACCACGACGGATTCCTTGTTATCGGTATCCTGGAGATTAATTTCATTTTTACTCTGATAATCCCCCACTTCCTGAATATCGTCTTTGCTTAGAGCATCCATCATTTGACGGTTATGAATAAGTGGTCCATCCGTGTAAACGGTGCGACTTCCACCCTTTGACTCTTCCCGGGCAACTTGAATTGCCCGTTCCACTCCCCAGCAAAATCCGGCACTTTTGGCTCTGATAACTTTCATACTAGAAACTCCTTTACTATCTCTTCATCCTAGGAGATTCAATATTGATTTGCCTCGTCGGGTTTTTCAGAAAAGAAACGAAGGATGAAAATTGCTCAATTCATTACCCTTTTCGTTTGGGGGATAATAACCTTATCATTTCTCTCGGCATTTCCATTAGAAGCCGAGGAAAAGAAGAGCCACTACACGATCGGAACAGCCACACGGGATGGAATTGGTAAATTTTACATGGGTCGCGAAATTTCGAAAGTTATGGGACATTTGGGCGCTTCTTGGCTGGAACGCCCGAAACGCGAACAGGAAGAAAGAACAGACCTGCTTGTCAAGGGATTAGACCTTAAACCAACCGATAAAATCGCCGATATTGGGGCAGGATCAGGCTATTTTAGCTTTCGTATGGCCAAGCTAGTGCCAGAAGGAAAAGTATTTGCGGTCGATATTTCCCCCCAAATGGTTGGTATGGTGCGGGCAAAAATGGCTCAGTTGAAAGTTACAAACATGGAACCCGTCCAGAGCACTATTACCCAAACCAAGTTACCCACCAACAGTATTGATGCCGCCTTGATTGTGGACGCATATCATGAATTTTCCCACCCCCTGGAAATGGCCACCTCGATCCTTAACTCCCTCAAGCCAGGAGGAAAACTAATCTTGATTGAATATCGCATGGAGGACCCAAGTGTGCCAATTAAACTCCTCCATAAGATGTCAGAAAAACAGGCAAAACTGGAAATGCAAGTCGCCGGATTCAAATGGGAAAAAACCCTAACCATGCTACCACAGCAACATTTTATGGTCTTTAGAAAGCCCGGGTGAAGAGTCTGATTCTTTTTATTCTAGCCTTAATTGGCAACTCTTTGGAAGCCCAGAATTGGAATCGGTTTCGTGGAACCAACGGAAACGGGGAATACCCACCCCTAAAATTACCTTTCGCATGGAAGGACGACGACAAAGCCTGGAAAACTACATTGCCGGGGAGTGGACATTCATCCCCGGTGGTTTGGGGAGAGAAAATTTTTACCACTTGTGCATCCCCCAGTGAAGCCAGACAGTTTGTCCTCTGTCTGAATGCGGAGACCGGTAAAATTATCTGGCAAAAAGAATTTAATTTCACCCCCTACCCTTATCACAAATTTAACAGCTATGCGTCTTCCACTCCCGCAGTTGATCAGGATTTTCTTTTCGTTTCCTGGACAACCAAACAATCGAATGACCTTGTCTGTTTCAACCACCTAGGTCAAATCATATGGAGGCGAAACTTTGGAGCCTATGAAACGCAGCATGGCAGCGGATTTTCCCCAATCGTTTATAAAGATCGTGTTTTTGTGACCCATGACCATGAGTCCGACTCAGCCCTTTACGCCCTTAATCGGCAAACGGGAAAAACAATTTGGAAAATAAACCGCATTGGTTCCAAGCCTTCATCATCCACCCCCACCATTTACGAATCAAAACAAGGGAAAACCTGGGTGGTTTCCAATTCACAATCCCATGGATGTTATGCAGTGGATATAAAAAGGGGCAAGGTGGTCTGGGAGACAGGCCCAGGCACTCTCGACAAACGAAGCGTTTCCTCCCCCTACTTCGCTGGCGGCCATTTTTTTGCCTCCTGTGGATCAGGAGGGCGGGGGAGTCGCTTCCTTATTATCAAACCACCCCCGAGCAGCACGGATGATGCGACGATCAAGCACACTATCACCCGGAATGCCCCCTATGTCCCCACAAGCTTGGTGATCGAAGACTTTGTATTCTCACTTTCGGACGGAGGGATTGCCACTGCGATTGATTTGCAGAATGGCGAAACCTTGTGGAGAGAAAGAATGGATGGCAATTTCTTTGCCTCCCCCGTGCGTAGTGGAAGGCTGATTTTTTTGGTCTCCACGGAGGGAAAAGTAATCACCATCAGGGCAAACCGCGAAGGTCTTACCCAACTCGGTCAATCGATATTAAACGATCCCGCTCATAACACTCCTGCCTTTTCGCCCCGTGGAATCTACTTCAGAACCTTCAGCCAGCTCCTTCATATTTCGGTAAAATCTTAACTCTTACCGATTATCCGTTGACTCAAATTCTCAGAAATACAAATTCGATAGTTATGAAATCCTTATCTTTTAAGCTAACTTTTACTTTTTGCTTCCTTTCATCTTTCGCCTTTGCTGAAAAATTTACCGTAGCAGGCATCAATTTTGAATCCCCCGGAAACTGGGAATCATCCAAACCTTCCAACAATATGCGAAAAGCACAATTCAGTGCGAACAGCCCTTCCGGGAAACAAGCAGAGGTTGTCTTTTACCACTTTGGGTCCGGAAACACAGGTGGAATTCAGGCCAATGTGGATCGATGGATGAAACAGTTTGAAGATCCACAGGACAAAAAAGTGGATACAGTTACCATTAACAAAACACGGGTTACTTACGCTCAGGCACATGGCACCTTTCTAAGCGGGCGTCCTTTCGGTCCAAAAACTCCGAACCCCGGATACGGATTACTGGCCGCAATTATCGAAGGGGAAGGTGGTGCTGTATTTATTAAAATCACCGGGCCCAAAAAGGCAGTGGAGGCAAACATAGTTGCCACCAAAAAAATGGTGGAAGCGAGCCTGAGCCAATGACTTAATATGTTGTAAATGTAAGCTCATGTTCTGAGGTCACCCGAAGAGACGCAGTTCAGAAGTTTACATTACTTTGATTTTTTCTTTTTCTTTGAAGATGTAATTTCGAAAGTATTGATCTTTGTATCCGCACTCGGAACTTTCTGATCAGCCGCCCAAAAAATCCCGTTGATTATCAATCTTACCGAATTGGGATCCCCAAAATCATTAAGATGGCCGAGGGAAGTTGAAAAAGTTCTGCCTCCCCATTTGTTCGTCCATGTCCATGCCACCACATCGGTCATTTCCGGCTCAAGATGATGCGTACCAAATCGGTTGGTTCGTACTGCAGCTTTTTTGTCCCTCGGGTGCCCAGTACCCCATAAAAGAGGGGTGGTTCCTTTTTCCGGTTTGGTCAGATAGAGCGTACCCCGGGATTCCCAATTTTCATCAGCTTGAACACCGGTGAAAACCGGGTGTTTGTTCCTCCCCTGCTCCACTTTCAGTCGAGTGGGACCACTGAGATGAATGAGGTAGGGTGAACCAAGAGCATCCCGGCCAAACCCATCGTTCCACTTTTGATTGGGATGTTCATCCGGATAATTAAACCCGTGCGTGCTCGTCCGAAAACCCACCACCGGCTTTCCTGACTTAAGGTAATCGGTAATATGAACGAGTTGTTGATCATCAATTTTTAAAAACCGGGTATAGAAAATGGCTAGGTCTGCTTTTTTCAATGCTTCCAAACCCGGCAATCCCCTCTCGTCTTTTTCAGGATCCCAGTCCGGGTTAATTACGGTTATCTTCAAACCGAGACGCTCGATTTCGGATGCAAGCATCGGCATAGATTTCTGGGGGGAATAATGATGAGTACCCACCACAAATACCGCATGTGGTTTTTCTCCATGCAGAAAAGAGAGAGCACATGCAAAGAAGGAAAGAAAGAGTGATTTAAATATCATGACGGAAAAATCTTATTGGGGTTTTACAAAAATTTCCATCTTTTCAGGCCCCAAACTACTCAACAGACGACTGGTAGGCATCTTCGTTCACCAGCCTCGGCTGAACCTTGATCCACCATTTATCGTATACTGCACGCAGTTGAGCCACTACTTCGGGATATTCATCGATCACATTTGTCGTTTCGCCGGGATCGTTCTTGAGGTCGAAAAGCTCCTCCCCTTTTTTGTTATTCACCAAAGTGAATCGTTTGTTCTGGATGGAGACTCTGGCGTGTTTCGATCGGGCGGCCTGCCCCCTTGCCCAGGCACCCACATGGTGCACCAAATGCCGGTCGTCCTCCCAATCAGTCGCAGGGTTCTTAAGTATAGGAATAAGGCTGCGACCCTCTATTTGTTGCTTAAGCTGATCAGTCATAGGAGTACCGGTAATTTCCAGCAGAGTAGGCATGATGTCCATTTGACTTATCAGTGTTGTGCTTTCTAAACCACCCTCAATACCGCCTCTCGGCCATCTGAAGAATGCAGGTACACGAGTACCCCCCTGGTACGGGTGACCCTTTTGACCATTCATCCCGGCATTATAAATTTTCGTGGTTCCCGATGCGCCATTGTCACTTCCAATGAAGATGAATAAAGTGTTGTCAGCGATTCCCCATTCTTCGAGTTGTTGAATCATCTCGCCGATACGTTTGTCGATGTATTCAACCTCCCAATAGATCTTCGCAACCTGTACTGTCAATTCCGGATGGGACCCAAGAAATTTTTTATAATCTTCATTCGGCATATCACTCGAATCGGCTTTGTAAGGGCCGTGGGGTGATTTTGGTGGAAGATAAACGAAGAAGGGTTTCTTTGTCTGACGTTGAACATTCATCCATTCTGTTGCTTTATTAAAAAATAAATCAGTGGGATAAGTGCCATCCATTCTCTTCGGGTTTCCATTTTGAGAAATAGTGGCTTTCATTCTTGAGCCCTTTTCGTAAACCCAGCTAACATCGAACCCGCGATTCTCGGGACGGTAAGGCCCTTCTTTACCATTGTGCCACTTGCCAAAAATACCCGTGGCATACCCGGCAGTTTTGAGGGCTTGTGGCAGAGTGATCGTATCCAAGCTCAAGCGCTCGCGCCCTTGGATGGTATGGGTAACACCACTCATAAATTCATGGCGACCGCTCAGGAGTTTAGCACGACTGGGAGAGCACCTTGCACTGGAATGATACTGCGTTAACAGCAAACTTTGTTCTTTAAGGGTATCGATATTTGGGGTCTTTATGACCGGATTACCGAAACAGGAATGATTCCCATAACTGGAATCATCCGGCATAATCACGATGATGTTTGGCTTGGAACCTTTTAAAGCTTTTGCCTCAGCTCCTATGACGGTTGTCATCACTGCCATGATAACGCAAATACTCGCACACGCTTTTGTGAAATTCCAAATTGTTGACCTAAGAGAACTAGTAATCGTTTTTTGCATACTTAATAATGATTCGAAGAGTGAAATTGTTTCCAAAAAAGCGATGTATTCACGCTCATTTCGAGGTTTGTTCTTTTGATGGTTCTATTCAAAAAGATAATCTCTACGGCGAATCAAAGGTTGCGATCAGTTGATCGATCTTGGGAAGTACTGTGTCGTCTTCGCCTGCGAGTAATTTCATCTCAACCTGAAAACCTTTGCCTGCCGGCAAATCGGAAAAGGAGACTTTTGCGGGCTTACGATCAACCTGTTTTGAGAAGCCTTTCGTTATTGAATAGGTTTCTTTAGCATCCTGCCATTTTGACCATTGATCGATCTTGCCGTCGCCATCCTTATCGACTCCTGCCCTTACTTTGGCCATACCGACCCAGGGACCATCGCTAACGAAATCAGTGGCGGTCTGAGTGATCAAATAAAATTTACCATCCGCAAACATGACGTCGGGGTCGGGATGACCGGAGCCAATATGCCCATAGAAACGAAATGGTTTATTGATATCTTCTGAAGTAAAGAGCGCGACGCTCATGCCACTACGATCATGTACACCGGATGGATCGTAGTCGCCCACAAGGTAATACTGTCCGCCGATGGCAATGGCGGCCCAGTCCCCGAAGGCATCCTGTTCGGGCTCATGGATTTCATAGGTCACCACTTTCTCCTCATCGTTCCAATGGGGATGCTCAAAGGTGGCCGTCCTGCCCGTTGGATTGGTTCGATAGTCCACCGCAGGTTCGAGGATTTTGAAGTTTCCTATTCCGTCGTCACTCACCATATGACTGGCCAAGGGTGAGTCCCACGAACGCTTGGAAGCATTGATTGGTTGCCAATTTTCCGAAATCATATGAAATTTTCCCGCCAAATCACGAATCACGCCCACATCCGAACCACCCCAGGGTGCGTCGAATGCTAGACCTTTGTCTTCGCCAGGCACACCATCCCGCAAGTCGCTGTCGATGATGAGATGTGGATCCCGGTCATTGGGGCGGTCGTAATAGAAATAGGTTTTACCGTCTTTGTATTCCGCCGTGGTCACGGTCGGAGCCATGGCCGTGGGACCGTAATGCACCCAGTTGATCATGTCCCGACTGTGCCACGCATGGTAACCACTTTTCCAGGCTCGTTGGTAGGGGCGAGCAGTGACGTCTGCCTTGGTTTCGGCTGGGCGATATTGATTGGGAAAAGGTGTAGTCACTAGTTTCTCGTCATACCCCTCAAGGCTTACTTCTTCCGGTTCGAACCCATCAAGAGTGAAGCCGAGAGGCGGAGGTGGCTTCCTTTTTCTGTTCTTGGCCTCTTCAACCTTTTTTTGATGCCATTCTACGATTTGCTCGGCTGATCGGTACTGAGCGACAGCCCAATGATCATTGGGACCATGACTGATCAAGACCGGTGCATTCCTCATATTGAGATTGTATATGGAATACGGTTTCCAGTTCATCCATTCGACACTTTGCTTAAGCACGATGTCCTGCAACTTGGCCGGCTTAGCGAATTTTTTCAACTTACTGGTGAAGGATACCTCTCGCTTCTGTGCGATGGCATGTCCATCTGCGACCTTGACCCCTTTTGACTTAGAAATGAATCCCTGCCAATCCTTGGTCGACGAAACTTTCCAACGAGGATCTGTCTTATTGGGAGCTGCCTGGAGTGATGTCGCGAAACTGATGACCATGGCAACCAAGCAATAAGTGACAATAGAGAATAATTTATTCATAGGAGGAAGTTCGTAGAATCTACCGGCTGAAACCTTGGAGGTAAAACTGGACTACGGTCTGCCGTCTTCTGCGGGCTTTTCTCCCTTGATAAGCGCATAGCCCTGCCGAGCAAAACGCTGCCCGAGAATGATGTAACCTTCCGGCCTGTTGTAGTGAACTGCGTTGCTGACCTTCCCATCCTTTTCTCGATCATTAAGATCATCCACATCGACCCAGGCACCACTAGGATCTTCATCGACAATTTCCATCTGGATCTTTCGCATTGCCCCCCAACTCGGTTTCTTTTGACCAGCATCGCTCAGGCGGCCGATGACAATGTTCATGTCCGGGCGGTTCAGATCCCGGCGTAGCTTTGAAATCAAAAGCTTTAAGGAATCTTTGTAGGCAGGCTGTCCGCCGCCGTTGGCATCGCGCTCTCCCTGCATCCAGCAAAATGTAACGGAATTGAACTTAGGATGTTTCTTCAACATCTCCTTATACTGATCCAGAATCGGTTGATAAAACTCGACCGCACCATCCTTATGAATCCTTTTTATATCCTTTTCACCGAGTCCATTCTTTCTCGCTATATCCTGCCATTCTTCGAGCCACCTGCATATGGGCTGACCACCTTTTGCCACCTTGATGTAAACAACCTTTTCATCCTTAAAAAGTTTCTTTGCCTCCGGCATGAACCCGGTCTCTGGATCCATGCCCTGCATATTGGATTGACCGGATAGGACAAAGAGATGAACAGGTTTGTCTTTCTCGGTCTCGGCTATGGCAGAAGCAGTTAGTAAGAATGTCAGTAGAGTTATTAGTTTCATCCAATAATTGATGAGGGTTTGAAAATGCGGAAAGAGGAAACGGCTATGGTTAAATTGGATAATTTAAAACTTCTTTTGCCCGGTGGCTATTCGATACTCCCGCCCGATCTCTTTTTTTAAAAGACGATAAGCTCAACTGGGCGATTGCTTTTCCCTAAACCTTTCAATATCCGTTTTCGAATGAAAAAATTAATCCCTTCTCTTCTCCTAGTCCTTTTCTCATTACCTACCGTACTATCGGCATCTGACAATGCCCTATCCAAATCCGAAAAAGCGGATGGTTGGAAACTTTTGTTTAACGGGAAGAACCTAAACAATTGGAAAATCGATAAATGGAATCCGCAGAGTATTTCCGTCAAGGACGGTGCGATCAAGTGTCACGGCAAACCATCGATGGTCTATTACACCGGTAAGGGCAAGGACATGACAGATTTTCATTTCAAGGCTGATGTGATGACCAAACCGGGGTCAAACGGAGGAATCTTTTTCCACACCCAATATCAGGACAGGGGCTGGCCAGTCGGACATGAGGCACAGATCAATCAAACCCAAAAGGATCCCGTCAAAACAGGCAGCGTATACATTGTAAAAAAGAATCTCGAAGCACCAGCCAAGGACAATGAATGGTTCCATTACGAAATCATCGTAAAAGGAAAACGCGTTGAAACCAAAGTGGACGGCAAAACCGTGGTGGTCTACAATGAAAGCAAGGATGCCAAGGGAACCCGCAGACTTTCAAAAGGAACGATCGGTCTGCAAGCCCATGACCCAGGCAGCACGGTTCTGGTAAAGAACATCAAGGTAAAGTCCCTCTAAGAAAAGTTTAATCGTACTTTTCTAAGTTAAGCATTCTCCAAGGCGGTTCTAAGGCCCCGAGAAACAAGAATGAGTAATGATTGATTCAATATGAAAACTCAACTCTCTGCACTTGCTTTGATTTTATCTGTCAATGCACTTGCGGCGTCGCATCTGTTACCGTCGAAGGACACATCAAGGCCCAATGTAATTGTGATCATGACGGACGACCAAGGAAACAATGTCGGCTACGAGGGTAATCCGCATGTAAGGACTCCGCATATGGATAAGATGGCGAGTGAGGCGGTTCGCTTGACGAACTTCCACCAGATGCCGATGTGCACCGCTTCGCGTGCTGCCTTAATGACCGGCAAGTATGCCGAACAGACAGGAGCTTGGCGGACGAGTTTGGGACGTACATTGATGCGGGCGGATAATTTGACAATCGCAGAAGCATTCAAGGCAAACGGTTATGAAACCGGACATTTTGGAAAATGGCATCTCGGCGACGCCTGGCCGATGAGACCACAGGATCAGGGGTTTGATGAGGTGGTTGGTTTGCGCTGCGGAGCAATTAGTCAGATCGCAGATTATTGGGGGAATGATTATTTTGACGATACCTACTATCACAACGGTATACCCAAAAAGTATGATGGTTACTGTACGGATATTTTTTTTAATGAAACAATGCGCTACATAAAAGGAGTCAAAGATAAACCATTCTTTGTCTATCTCGCACCGAATGTAACCCACCTGCCTCTGAAGGTTTCCGATCACTATACAAAACACCACCTAGCAAATGGTGTGAATGAAAAGCTGGCTGTCTTTTATGGTATGGTTGACAATCTGGATGAAAATGTTGGCCGCCTGTCAGCTTTTCTGAAACAGGAAGGCCTGGACCAAAATACCATCATTCTTTTCACCACGGACGACGGTACCCAGGGTGCCGCAATATCGCAGACTGAAAAGCCTTGGTTCAAAGGGATGCGTGGCAAAAAGGGTTCAAGGGAAGAAGGCGGACATCGCGTATTTTGTTTCCTCCGTTGGCCGGGGGGCTTAAAGAGCAGTGACAATGGAACAATTATTTCAGTACTGGATGTTTATCCAACCTTGCTTGATCTTTGCGGATTCAAAGTGCCGGACGACATTAAGATTGAAGGTCGTTCCTTTAAGCCTTACCTAGCGAATCCATTCGATGCTGAAAACGATGAGCGCATGGTGTTCTTCTATTATTTCAACGCCAAGAAGCTCGATGACCGAGACAAGTACCTCTGCGTGATTTGGAAAAACTGGCGTATGCTCGGAGAAGGTCAGCTCTATGACATAGAGAAAGACCGTATGCAGGAGAATGACGTTGCTGTGGAGTATCCTGAAGTAGTGCAGCGTATGGAAAAAGCGTTTCAGGCTTATCACGCACGAGGAAAAAAACTGGTTCAGGAACCGGTAAGGTTTGTTCTGGGTGGGGTTGGATCGCCTGCGATAGAGATAACAGGGCAAGATATGTACTGGACCCCGGAGTCAAATGGAGGGCAACCATTCAGGCAGAGTGCTCCACGCGACTTAATGCAGGCACATGGTCCCTACAAGGTACGAATTGCTCGCGACGGTAAATATAAGTTCACGCTTTCCCGCTATCCGCTCTACACAAATATGTCTATGAGTATTGGTGGCAGGAAATTCAAGAAGGATCATATTATTCGAAAGGTTCGTATTTCAATTGCCGGCAAGACTCGAGAAAAAGTGGTGATGCCTGAAGATACGCGGGCGACCTTCCTTATGAATTTGAAGGTGGGGGATGCGGATCTGGATACCGCCCTGCTGGGTGATGGTAAGGACGGGATTGCCTATTTCGTTACTGTAGAATACTTGGGGAAGTAATTGTACTTTCTAGATGACACCAAGTTGTGAAACAGGATTAAGATATGATTAAAAAGGACTGCACTTCATGAATCCATACCTATATATGATAGTCGGCTTGTGGCTAATCCCCTATTCCTTTTTCCTGTCGGGTTCTGAGCAACCGAATATCATTTACATCCTTGCAGATGACATGGGCTATGGGGATGTGGCGGCCAATAATCCAAACTGTAAGTTCCCGACGCCTTTTTTGGATCGGCTGGCGGAAGGAGGCATGCGTTTTTCGGATGCTCACACCAATTCCTCAGTCTGCACGCCAACCCGCTACGGCATACTCACGGGTCGCTACTCTTGGCGCACTCGTCTTAAAGGGGGCGTGTTAGATGGAGCAGCCGGGCCTTTGATCGCATCGGATAGAACCACGGTTGCAACCTTTCTAAAGAAGCAGGGCTACAATACGGCCTGTGTCGGAAAATGGCATTTGGGAATGAGCTGGCCAACCAAGGATGGAAAAAAGCCAATACGCTCCCGTGGTGACAACATTGATTTTACACAACCGATAGCAAACGGTCCGAATGATGTAGGTTTCGACTACTTCTATGGCATTTCAGCTTCATTGAATATGCCACCCCATGCATATATAAAGAATCGCATGATCGATGCGGATGACCTTGTTTTTGCAAAGGACTCCAAGGACATCAAAGCACTGGGCTTGGTTCGGGCAAAGGAAGGTTGGGTTTCAAAGTCTTTTAAGCAAGACAGGGTGTTGCGAACTTTTGCGGAAAAGTCAGTCGCTTGGATTAAAAAGCAAAAGAAAGGAAAACCTTTCTTTTTGTACATACCGCTAAATTCTCCCCATTCCCCCATCGTTCCTCAAGCGAAGTTCAAGGATAAGAGTGGCATTAATCCCCATGCTGACTTCTGCATGGAAACTGACTGGGCGGTAGGAGAGGTAATGAAAGCAGTCGATGAAATGGACTTTTCGAAGAATACATTATTTGTCTTCACCGCAGACAATGGAACTTCTCCTGCAGCTAAATACGAACACTTACAAGCCGCAGGACAGTATCCAAGTCATATATATCGTGGTCTGAAGGGCAGCCTTTGGGAAGGCGGACACCGGGTACCGTTTATTGTAAGATGGCCAAAGGTAGTTAAGGCTGGTTCCGTTAACGATCAGTTGATTTGCGTAACGGATCTCCTGGCGACCGTTTCAGATATTACACAAGTGGACCTTGCACCAGACGAAGGTGAGGATAGCGTTAGCTTTCTCGCATCACTTAGAAATGGAGAAGATAATGACAGCGTCCGGGGAGGAGTGGTTCATCATTCTGATAGCGGCATTTTTTCCATACGCAAAGGTAAATGGAAGCTGATCTTTGACAGACGAGGAGGCACGCGAAGGGAAAACCCGAAGGACAGAGCTTATCGGCAAACAGCTCCGATTCAGCTTTACGACATGGATGAAGACTCGGTTGAAAGCATAAATTTGCAGAAAGAATATCCTCAAGTTGTGATCCAACTTAAGAAACTTTTGGCGGATTTTGTTAATCGAGGCAGAAGCACTGCAGGTGAAGCCCAGAAGAATGATCCTTTTGACAAGGATTGGAAAGAGCTTTGGCCCGTAAGGAAGTACCTGAATGAAGCTCTACGGGATCAGGTAAATAAAAAGCAATGAAACCCAAACTTAATGAAGATAAAACTTTTGATATGCTGATTCGGACACAGCTAATTTCAAAGTAAAGACCCTGTATGAAAAGAATAAAGTATTTGATTCGCTTATTTCTTCTGCCAGCGGTCCTGCTTTTCCATAATGTTCCTTGGAAAATCTCCATTTAACCACGACTTTGCCTCTGCATCGTTTCTGAGATACGCATCCCAGAAGGCAGTACTCAGTCCGAGAATTACCCGATGATGATTCGGGTTTCGGGGAAGTTTGTCTCTTAAAGAAGCCTTGTCATTAAAGACCGAGTGTTCCGCTTTGTGCAAAACAACCTCATAATGATTACCCTTAGGAAGAGCGGGAAAGACGGCTAGACGGGAATCAATGGTTTGCCCACCGATCGATACGAGATCATGAGTGCCCGTCATCAATAACCAGGGAACACTGACCTCCCCAAAAGCTTCATCGGGACTGATCATCTTTCGACTAGCCGGACTCAATGGCATCGCAGCCTTGATTCGTGGCTCGGTCATGCTTTTTGAGAGGGGAATTTTCTCTCCAGAAACTGCTTGAGTCGTCAGCGCACCAAATGAGTGGCCGGACATGCCCACCCGGGAAAGATCCAACTTGCCTGATAAAGGCAAATCCGATTTTTGATTCAAGTTTTCCAGTTGATCCAAAACGGCGGAAACATCCTGCACCCGAAGCATAAAATTCTTGGAGGAGGCGGCTTTCTTAAGAGCAAACATTCGGCGAAGGGGACCCATATCTTTCCAAACCGATTCATCACTCCCGACATGCTGCATAAATACTACGACATATCCACGACCTGCCCAATGTTTTCCCAAATAGGAAGATCCGTTCCGGCTACCTCCAAGCCCATGACTAAATAAGATTACCGGGGAATTTTTCTTTCCCACAGGAAAGTAAAATCTTAGGGGTATCGAACGGTCACGGGATTTATCCTTCATCGTCCGGTCAAGCGTTTCAATGCTCTCAAAAGTCTCAAGTGGATCATATGCTTTGCCTTGATAAAAAAAAGCGAACAAGAAAATAAGAACGCATAATAACATATGAGAGGTCATTAAACTCATTAAACCCTTGGAATTACAGGCTTCAATACTTTAGCTTCCTTCACCGGGTAATGAGCCTTCATTTTGGTCAATTCATCGACCATTTCCTGAAATTAATTTATCGTTCCGCATCTTCCACCTAAAGGTAAGTCTCCGTCGACCTAGCGGCCTAATCCTCCAAGCAGGGATCCTTCTCCCTTGGCTTTACCTCCGCCACTTGGGGCGGATTGGATGATCCGATCCGCCAAGCGGGAAAAGGGAAGACTTTGCAACCAAACCGTTCCGAACCCGCTTAGAGTGGCAAGAAAGAGCCCTTCGCCTCCAAAAACCATCGACTTCAAGCCGCCTGCCATTTGTATGTCGTATTTTATGCTTTCTTCAAAAGCCACGATGCAACCGGTATCTACCCGGATGGTCTCTCCATTTAATTCCTTTTTCACCACAGTCCCTCCGGCATGCACGAAGGCCTTTCCATCTCCAGAAAGCTTTTGCAGGATAAATCCTTCCCCCCCGAAAAATCCGGCTCCCAATCTCTTTTGTAAAGCGATGGAGACTTGAGTACCAAAGGCGGCACAGAGAAAAGCATCCTTTTGACAGAGAAGACTGCCCTGATACATGGGAAGATCGACGCAAATGATTTTACCCGGATATGGGGCGGCAAAGCTGACCCTTCTCTTGCCCACCCCCTTATTGGTGAAGTGCGTCATGAAAATCGATTCTCCGGTAAGGGCACGTTTGCCCACATCCAGCAATTTTCCAAACAATCCCTGATTGGGTTGGGACCCATCGCCCATCTTTGCCTCAAAAGTGATCTCTTCTTCCATGTAATTCATGGCTCCCGCTTCCGCGACCACCGTCTCACCGGGATCCAATTCGATTTCGACGATTTGCATATCGTCGCCAATCAACTCGTAATCTATTTCATGACTATTCATTGTGTATCCTATTTCTGGGAGTTCATTGCTCCTTTTTTGTATGGAGTTGCGATAGCATCATGCCGGCAAACATGAGAAGACAACCCAAAAATTCACGCTCCGACAGGATTTCGGCAAAAAAGAGCCAGCCCGCCAGCACAGCGAATACCGCTTCCAAATTCAGGATGATCGCGGCTCGACTTGGGTCTACCCGTTTCTGTGCGATTACCTGTAGAGTGAAGGCAATTCCCACCGAAACCACTCCGGCATAAAGTATGGCCCCTGAAGCTTGCATCATTTGATTTATGCTAACGGTTTCGAAAATTAGGCTCAGAATTAAATTCAAGCCCGCACAGACCAGATACTGAACCAGGGCGAGCCTAAGAGCATCAACTTTGCGGTTATTTGCCGATCCAATGACCTGAACATGAACCGCCCAGAAGAACGCTCCGATAAGCACCAAAGTCTCCCCCCAACCCATGGAAAAGTCCTTCTTTATGCTTAGGAAATAAAGACCCAGCACGGCCAAGACACATCCAATGACCGTCCACCTCCCGATTTTCTGATGAAGATACAGTCCAAGAATGGGGACGATCACCACATACAGTCCTGTAATAAAACCGGCCTTGCCCACCGTAGTATATTGAATACCCACCTGCTGAAGGGTCGCTCCGCCAAACAGTGCACATCCGGCAAGTATGGAAAACTTCCAAAAGGATGGACTGAACTCAATGGAACCCCCCTCTTTTTTCCTAAAAAAAAATAATAGTGGCAGAAGGGAAAGAGCTCCTACCAAAAAACGACACACATTAAAAGCATAGGGGCCCAAGTGATCCATTCCCATCCGCTGGGCCACAAAGCCAAAGCCCCAAATGAGGGCGGTTATAAGAAGAAGTAAATTAGCCGGCAACTGATTTACTGGGTTACCAAACTGTTCAAGTACTCTTCAAGATTAGTAAAGCCGTTGTTACTGCGATCATCATTCCCATCGGATGGGTCATCAGGATCCAAGCCCAACGCCCTTTCCCATTCGTCGGCCATGCCATCCCGGTCCGTATCGAAATGAGACGGGCGTACAATTGACTGATACCTGTCCCAACCTCCGACTTCGTCCTGAGAATCAATCACTTTCCCTGTATTGTTTCGTATGCTTTCAATCAGACGTTCGTCTACGGCATCACGTACAAGGGAGCAACCACTATGCTTGAGGCACGACTCGTATGCATCTTGTGCCGATTCAATTGAAGTCAACTTGTACTTACCTGCGTCAAAACGATCGAATGTCTCGAAAAACCCCCGAGTGGTGCCTCTGTATTTTCCATCCGTTCCCAAAGATTCATAGTCCATCGCTGCGTAGTTGTCTTGATTGTATTCGTCAGGCAACCCCTCAAAGTAATTCCCTGAGAGGTATCCGTGGGATACTGACTTGAGAGCCTTTGATTTATAGCGGATGGGAAGCCTGCTCCCCTTGATCGGGCCGGTCTTATAGTAATTGTTGAGCAGGTTGTACTGCTCGCCAGATAGATTGTGATAACCGCTCCAGTTGTAATTGAGGTTGTTAACAAACTCCATGACTTCGGATCCCCCTGCGGTGGAGGGGTGCCGGTTTCGGCTACTTGCGTAGATGTTGTGATGCAAGGTCGCAAACCCCGCACTCTCCCGAAATGAGGTGCACATCCCATGTGGACCCTTTTCATGCAGGCTGTCGTGAAGGGCCTCACTGAAGATCAGCCATTGGAGAGTCGAATGTTTGAGTCCCCGGAAATCGCCGTTTCCGTCAATGCCCCAGCTTAAGGAAAGGTGATCGAGAATGATATGATTACTGTATTCGATCGTGATGCAATCCGGGCTTGTTCCATGGGGCTTGTTTTGATCACCAAGGCGGATGCGAAAATACCGTGCGATGATATGACTGCAATTATCGATCCGCAGTCTTCGGTCCGCAAAGGTTATCCCTTTTCCGGGCGCCGTCTGCCCAGCAATGGTAAGGTAAGACACGTTTTTGATCTTGATATCATTTTTCAACCTGATCGTGCCGCTGAGATCAAATACGATAGTTCGCGGTCCCTCGATTGATTCGATTCCTTGCCGAAAAGATCCGGCGCCCGAGTCACGCAGTGTTGTTACATGGTAGACGTCCCCGCCCCTGCCTCCATTGGTAAACTTCCCTGCACCTTCGGCCCCGGGAAAAGCGATGATCTCTGCATCTTTTAGTGATGCCTGATCCAAACTATCAATAATAAAATCGTTTTTCCCACACCCTGTAAAGAGTCCTGTGAGCAAGATCATTACTGACGACTTGGTCATAGTGGAAAACTAAAGTTTGATGGGGCCGGGGTGATTGATCGCCGTAGCGTTTTCGGATGCTCCTGGCATTTCGGCATGCGGGTTTCTGGTCCCAGCTTTTCCTGGTGGTAAGATTTTTCCCTTTTCAATCCGGGGAGGGTCGTGACGGTTGGGGGTAGGGTTGGCGGGAATGGAATCTCCCGTTTGTTCAGTCCATTTTGTAAGGAGTGCACGGGCCTGCTTCAGGGCCTTGGTATGCTTTTGGTCATCGATCAGATTCCTTAACTGGTGATGATCCTCCTTAACCTGAAAGAGTTCTTCGGGTGGACACGGATTGGCAAACACTTGTTGCTGGTCCGGCTGAGTCTTGCCGGCGGCATGTGCTTTCCACAGTTCCTTACCTGCCGGGTAATGATCATCTGATTCGTAACAAAGATTGGGCTGGTTGGGGAAATTATTCTTAATGTATAAATAATCCCCAAAGCGAACCATTCGTTCATGATTTCTGTAAACATGCCAATTGTGTTCCGCAAACACCACTTCCCGTATGGTTGTCTCCGGTTTTTTTAGAATAGGCAGAAAACTTTGGCCCTGAAGACACTCAGGAGACTTTAAGCCAGCTAGTTCCAGGCAGGTGGCACTCAGATCAATCACACTAATCAAGCTCTGGGTAGCCGAGGGACTTTTGATGACCTTAGGAAAATGAACCACCCAAGGCGTCTTGATTCCACTATCGTACATGCGCGACTTGCAGCGGGGAAAAGGGCGGCCATTGTCGGCAGCAACGACAATCATGGTATTTTCAAGAACAGCCTGTTTCTTAAGCTCAGCAGTCACCAATCCGATGTAATGATCAAAACGGCTAACTTCATGGTAGTAACCCGTCAGATCCTTACGAGTAATCGAAGTGTCGACCATAAAGGGAGGAATAATCACATCCTTGGGATCGTACTTGGGTGCTTTTTCGTTGATGCTCCAGTTTCGATGTGCATCCGTAGAGGCAAACCAAAAGAAGAAAGGTTTATCTTTGGGGCGGTCCTTTACATGACCGACCCAATCCTCTTCCTTACCGGGACCTCCCCCTCCCGTGATCCGATCAAAGGCCCGGTCCTTATTTCCGAACATATGATTCTTACCGGAGAGAACGGTATAATATCCTGCCTCACGGAATAGTTCAGGAAAACGGATTTGTTCCTGCGGTAAACGAACATGCAATTCAGGAGCTCCGGTATTGTGTGGATAACGGCCCGTGATGATGCTGCACCTAGAGGGGCTGCAACTGCTTGTGGTCAAATAAGCGTTGTCAAAACGCATACCATTGGCAGACAAAGCGTCAATATTTGGCGTCTTGATGACGGGGTGACCATAGCATCCGAAATCATTCTGCGATACATCATCCGCAATAAAAAAGACAATGTTAGGTTTATCAGCCAGACTGATTGAGTAAAATAAAAAGCCCAACAAAGCCAGAAATAGAAATGATTTCATCGAAATAAGGTTTGGAGTGAAACTAATTTTAGAAGCAGAAACACATTTTTTTTCACAATGATTCAACATGGAGGACCCTCAGGTACGAGAAAAGGCTGTTTAAAATAAAAACTAAAATTTTTTTGCATAATCGAAAGAATTTTCACTCTCTTCCTAAAATGAAGTTTAACGGTTAGTTGTTTGGGGTTTCTTCAACAAATCAAGAAAAAGAAAAATATGGAATGTTATCTTTCATATGAGATTAATATTCATATAATTAAGTAGAAATAAATTGACCTCTATGCATAATTTTCAATGATAAATCATGCTTTACCTCGTTTCGTATCTTCATCCTGTAGTACTTGGCCTGTTAAGGTGGCTGAGTCGACAATTCCGTCCAATCAGCATATATAAAATATAGTAGTAGTATGAAGGGTACAGTAAAATGGTTTAATGCCGATAAAGGCTTTGGTTTCATCACTCCGGACGAAGGAGAAAAGGATTTATTCGTTCACTTTTCGGAAATTAAAAACGATGGCGGATACGCCACCCTCAATGATGGGGACAAAGTGGAATTTGAAGTCGGTGAGGGCCAAAAAGGCCCATGTGCTAAAGAAGTAGTCGTTTGCTAGAATCTTACATTCAATCTCCCTTAAGATAAACTTTTCGGATTTCCTCTGCGATTAGATCAATCCCCCGTTGAACAATTTGATCATCCTGGGCAAAGGTTACGCGGATACACTGTTCTTTATGTTTCCAATCATCTTTTTCCATTCCCGGGAAAAAATAATGACCGGATACCACCAGTACACCCTTTGCTTTTAGTCTTTGGTACAGTTCCTGGCTACTGATTGGCAGGTTATCAAACCATAACCAAAGGAACAACGCCCCTTCGGGCTTATGGATCCTCAAGGGTATGTCCTCACCAACCTCTTTCCGAAGCTGTGCCACTGCCCTTTCAGCTTTCTTACGGTAAAAAGGCCGGATAATTTCATCGCTCACTTGCGTAATTGAGCCAC
>CACMQL010000001.1:10000-114707 GCA_902615835.1 uncultured Verrucomicrobiota bacterium | reverse complement strand
GAAAATATTGAGATGGTATGATGAAAATCCTGATAAAGCTTTAGAAATGGGGAAAAAATCCCGACTATTAGCTGAAAAAAAATATAATTCCGAATTATTCGCTAGAAGTATGATAGAAGTAATCCGACAAGAAATTACAAGTACTACTCCCAAAAGGTTAGATGCTAGTAACTTGTAAAAATTGAGTACGAAATCTAATCGCTTCATTATTTACAATAAAAAGTTTACACAAATTTCAGTTTACGAGCGGCAAAGAAGACCATACGAAAAAGAAGAATCCCATGTCGAAAACGACTAATATTTGTTTCTCCATAAGTTCTATCTTTGTAACGAATGGGTACATCTGTTATTTTTAAGTTCAGCTTATCTGCTCCAAACAACAAGTCGAAATCCCCAAAAGGATCAAAATCGCCAAAATAACTTCGATTTTCAACAATCTTCAAATAATCCTTCCGGAAAAGAACCTTTGTTCCGCATAAAGTATCACGAATGCTTTGACTAAGAAGCCAGCTAAAAGTTATTCCAAATAACTTATTTGCACATAAATTTAAAAAGCGCATCGCCTTATCTTCCATGGGGTACACGAGGCGTACTCCGTTCGCAAAGTCACCTTGCCCATTAGCAAGAACATTATAATATTTAGGCAACTCTTCAGGTGGCATTGTAAAGTCAGCATCCAGGATCATTAAAATATCCCCCGTCGCTACATCAAAACCTTCTCGCACTGCATTACCTTTACCTATTCCGCTCTGTTTTAATATTTTAATATTTTTCTCAGGTAACTTTTCGCCTATTTTTTGAATAACTTCCCAAGTATTATCTGTGGAATTACCTTCTACAATGATCACTTCCTGATGAGAGCCAAACTTTGGAATCCTTCTTATGCCATTCTCAATATTACCTGCTTCATTTCTGGCGGGGACTAAGATTGATACAGAGTGCAAATCCTTGCTGGTTTTCCCTGTTTTTCTGGCGATGCAGAAATTTGTTAAACACAGCCATGGCAGTAAAGGTGCAATTAGCTTGTTGAAAAACGCCTCAAGACCCACGAGATAGACAGGGCATAAAATCCTTGGTTGCACTTTAATTACCTCCCAACCTGCCAAATTTAGCATATTCCGTAAATCCCCTACAGTGAGCCAGTTACATTGCGGTTGCTTGGCTTTCACACGAAAAACAGTCCCCAGGAAAAAAAGTGGCCTCCATAGAGCACTATGAAAATTGATTAATATTCTGGTTGAAGAATGACTGACCCGATGAAGTTGCTCAAACATGGCTTGCACATCAACTGCAAAATTCACAGTTTCCGACAATATAATATAATCAAACTTTCTGTCCATTTGCAGTTCTTCACCAGACTGCTGGACGAACTCTACATCTGGATTATTCTGATGTGCAAGTGCCACTTGCTTCCCGGAAATATCGACACCAACCCTGTCCTTTGATTTTAACATCGCCAGCAGTCCTCCGTCACCGCAACCAACTTCGATGACAGATGCATTTGCAGGGAGAATCAAGTTGTAATAATGGGATAAAATCTTTCGATAGAACCTGCCCGCAAAATTTACTTTTTCGGTACTGTTATCATAGAAGCTCTTAACTTTCGCTAAATGCTTTTCTGCTAATTTATTTAAAGCCTTTTGTTGTTTTATTTCTTGTTTAATACAATCAAAATTCTGGTTGCAAATAGCGACGGAAATATATCCATAAATCTCTCCGCCTTTAGGATCAATCCCATTAAATTATCAGGATATAACTGGCGATGACTAAAACCTCCACTCATAACATAGCTTAATGCTGAAAATCTCTTCAATTTAAGTAGGTCGAAGTTCTCCAACAAAAATTCTTTTCGTTGAAAAACGCGATGTGCATTTCCCTGAGCAGCGTAATAGGTCATATTCTCAATATCCACTCCTTTTGGCATAGACCATTGAATCGGCTGTTGAAGAGCTAATGGTTCATGATGAAACAGACCAAATACGATACATCCCAATAAACTAACCGCTGGATCAAAGATAATTATCCTCCCTCCCTTCTTTAATACTCGAGAGAACTCTTCCAGTGCACTTCCTGGATACTCCAGGTGATGCCAAACATCAAAAAGAATTAGATTATCCAACTCGTTAGAGCCGAATGAAAGCCTGTAGGCATTCTCATGACGATCCAACCAGGGGTTGGCGAAAAGGTCAGTCGTGATGCAATGCGGAATCACTGATTTGATATTCCCCATCCCTGAACCCAACTCTACCGTAAAGCCATCTCCGAGAATCAACTCTTGAGCGATAAGTTTATAAAAAGACTGATAGCAAGACTGAAGGCTTTTTTTTGTATTCCATACCTTTATATTCTGATAAATTTCAGTATTGTGCTGCTCAATATTCATTTTTTCGCCACAAAAACTTCATCCCATTGAAAGGCATCCTGTTTGCCATACACTGCTTTATATCCATGAGAGCTGAAAAAGTCGTAGATTTGAGAAACTGATGCCCCATTTTTTTTCAAATATTCAGGACTCACTTCGACAACAAATCGACACTTTTCCAAAGACCCCATAATTTCTTGAAGACCTTTCAAAACTTCCATCTCAAATCCCTCTACATCGATTTTACATATCGCTGCTTTTTCTAATCTTGCAGGAGGAATCAAAGAGGGGATAGTCCGAACATTTACCTCTTCTTCATTGTTCGAATTTACTCTCACTATATGGTTCATGCTCGGGTTATCCTCTCCGGTTAAAGAGAGGTAAAGAGTCTCTTCAGAGGAACCAACTGCATAAGGGAAACAGGTGATCTTTTGGCAATGATTAAGAGCTGCATTGCGGTAAAAACGAGCTAATTCTCTACCAGAAGGCTCAAAAGAAAACACTTCGGCATGATATCTTTTTTCAGCCAGTATCGAGAAAAAGCCAATGTTTGCACCAATATCAATAAAGACATCATTTGGACGGAGGTGACCTTCCATCTCCTTGCTTAAAACCGGATTAATATCAGTTCCTTCAATAAGATAGCGGTCAAGCAAAGCAACAGGGTTTAGCTCAATCTTAAGATTCCCAATACAATATTCTGCATATCTGTAACGCTTACCAACGAATCGTGTCAGAAACCCCTTGCCTATTGCTGTAGGAACTTTCTCACAATATTGCAGATACAAAAAAAAGAATGCCTTTATTAAAGAATTGATAGAACAGTAAGTCTCTAATTCGAAGGTTGATAGTCACCCCATTGCTGTACAATCGGAGTTAACGGTTTTAATTTCTTTAGCAGTTTATAAAAAAAACGCCTTTTACTTCTCGCCGCTGGCACTTTCTTTCCAATCTGAGAAAAGATATAACGAAATCGATTTTGCAAGTGGTCAAGGTCAACATATCGGGTTAGCTTGTTCTCTGGAAACCAAGGTTGTTCAAGGTAAGAGCGATAGACATCTTCGTTCTTATCAATGCGAATCACTTCCTTTATCACTGAATCAAAATTATCATAATCATGGCAATTGACAAAACTTGCTGGATTAAAATCTTCTGCAATACGAGGATTGCCCCAAAAAATTGGAATGCTATCGACAAACATTGGGTCTACTATTTTCTCATCCGCATAGCCGTCTGCCAAACCATTGGCAAAAGCAATATTGAACTTATACTTCTTTAAAAAATCACGCTTATTCGCAACAGGCCCACCAATATTATTCAGAAGTTTACCGCCACTATCGACTTTTTTGTATGAAGACAATTCATGCATAAAATTAACTCTAGTCTGACTCCCCAGAGGACTTGAAACAACAAAACTGCAAAATCCCCGATCTTGCTTCCTGATTTCCTCATAATCCACAGGTCTGAGTAATTCTTCAAATTTGAGTGAAAAATTTTGCCAAAAGACATACATTGGCAATCGATAGTTCTTCCCCCAATAGCTTGCATGGTGCTGTGAAAAGCAGTAATCACAATCTTCTATATCTGGAATCGCATATTCTGCACAAAATAATACACGGAGACATTCATACTGCTTATACTCAAATCCATAGTTACTGTATATCACAACATCAGGATCATCGCTTAGTTCTAGATTGAAATATTGCTTCAGGTATTTGTACAAATAATTCTCTTCCTCATTCGGTATCTGGTAGAAGTCTGTAAATTGGATTTTTATTTGATTGGACACCATTAATCCTTACGCACAGCAACCAAATCGTCTGAGTTTGCCCTGATTGTGTAAAACTGATTTAGCTTTTTGAGCAATTGAAATACATCTCGATAAAGCAAATGCTTATGCTCAATCACAATAATTCGAGGATCAACATTTTCCAAATTTACATCCCTTAATATGGCATATTCTGCACCTTCGACATCCATATGCAATAGATCAATGCCCTCGATATGATTCCTTTGTAGAAGAGTTTCCAATCTGTAACTCTTTATCGTTTCTTTCTTAATATAGTTTTTCTTTCCCGCACCAATTGCTTCAATGAGATGCTTTCTACTTAAACTGCCTAATTGATTATATAAATCACCGTCATTGCCAATTTCTGCATAATCTTCAGGGGATAAATAATAAAAGGGGATATTACCGTCTCGATCACTAACTAATGCATTCTCAAACGAAAAGCGCTCTTCGGTTCCGTAGTTCATTTTTAGTCGCTTGAACAAAAAAGGAACAGGTTCAATTAGTAGTCCTTTCCAACCTCGATTTCCTTTTAATAAATGAAAAATTGGATCGCCAGACATGCCATCATTTGATCCGATCTGCACACATTGAAAATTAGCCTTTCCCTTTGTTAGTGATTTTAAAATTTCAGGCACATTTTGTTCTGTAAAATCAATCGCTTCAAAATTCTCAAAACAGACACGAGACATGTGCTTGTAGTTAAGAAGTGAATGCTTCAGGTGGCGAAAATGAAGATACAGTTTCTTCAGTAACTCTTTAACTTTCGGAAAAATAAAAACCTCCGCCCAATCAAACCACTTGAGAAACAAACCTAAAGGAATCTCCTGGTAGAAATATTTCTCAAAAAAAGCGAGCAAATGTCCGCTTGGCATTTTAGAAAATAATTTTTTGCGGATTCCTGCCCAATGAATAACTAAAGGTATCGAATCATAATTTTTAAAGTTAGATATTTGCATTTTTTTTGCGATAGGATCTTCCCCTGAAATCATGAATGGCACAGATCTAAGACTAATTCTTCCTAATTGATTCTGTTTGAATAAGAAATAGTTAAATAAGCCCTGATCACCATATTGAAAGAGTTGCTCCTGCTTTAATCTCGGTGGATTTGTGAATTCAACTAACTCATCCAAGTCTGATCGCTTAAAAATTCCGGTAGTAAGCACCATTTGCCCTGAATTGAATGCATAGCCCGGATGCTTGAAAGAGGAATCAAATTTCTTAACTTCAGTAGGATCATAATACTGTTGGACTTGAAAGTCATCACTTACATTTTGACCTGATACAATAAATTCCTCTTCGTATTGTTCGAAAAACTCGAGCAACTTTCCTGAAATAATGGTATCTGCATCAAGGACTAAAACCCGTTCTTTCTTTACCAGAAACAATGGCTCAAACTTTGAAAACCCCCAACTAAAAACCCTGTCTCCAACATCCAGAATATCTACCTTCCAATTTTTGGTAATATTCTCTGTTGAATAATTTCCATAAAAATAATCTTTTATAAGCGTAATGGGAATATCTGGATAAAGGTACCGGATACTGGCAACACAACACCTTGCATTTCTCAAGTCATAGCGATAACCCGCAATATAAATTCTTTCTATCTCAGATCCGCTCAAAAATGATCAACGAAATTTGGCTAAAAGGCACTTTACCCAATTTCTTACATCATGGTTCCACTCTACCCAATAATTTCGCTTGGAAGGAATCTTCAAACAGCCATGATAAACGCTCCTCATTGGCCATAGGTCTTTTGCATCATTAATCTGTTTTGGCATTGGATAATGAGAATGCCAGATCCTGACATCACCACTTATATGCTCTCCTGTGCCCCTGTAATTATAATTAATTGATAATGTGTATGGGTTAAAGAAACAATACTCTAACGCCATTGTAAAATAGGGTTGGTCATTGTTAAATTCCGGAAAATATTTGCCAGCAAAAAGGTGCCATTTCTGAAACACTTCCTTCACTTTTTGATCCAGACGAAAAAAGATCACGCCAGTATTATACTGAAGTTGTCCGGCACATTTGATTGATTCCTTTTTCAGGATCTTCCCAAAGTTGAAATACCGATCCAAGCAATAATGCGGTTCAGGGGACAATGCGATTCCATATTGCTTTGCTTTTTCAAAACCTAAAGAAATATCTCCTAACACAACGGTATCACTATCCAGAAACAAGTAACTGTCGTACCCTTCTGGAATATAATTGATCATCTCTGATTTCCGAATAAAGCCTTCTGTTTTAAATTTTGCAGAAATCACACTTACTTCTTCAAGTTGGGTTTCTTTGAACTCTTCTTCAGTGATCAAAAACTTATCATAACTCGAAAGATCACTTCTCGCCAAACACTGTGCGACTTCCTGGATATAATGATCTCCCCATGCCAGGAAAATAACTGCGTTTCGACTCATAGCATGTTTTTCTGTAATTCTTTCTCCCATGCAAATCTCAGTTTATCTTTGGCCAAGAGAGAGACTGCATCCGCCCTTTGCTCTCTTGAGATATCACTTAAATCGTTTGAAGCACACCATTCGATCGCCTTGGACAAGGCTCCAACCGAAGGACTACATAAAAATGCATGCTTAATTCCAGCCATCTTATTGGAAAAGCTCTTCTTCTTCCAAAATGATGTTTTTACTCGCAAAAAACGCTCGCTGACCCACTCATTCATAGGCTCGCAATCTGTCGTAATTGTAGGGACTCCACATGCAACAGGCTCTAAAATATTAAAGCCGACTCCTTCGAGCTTAGATGGCTGAATTGCAACATCTCCCACCCTGTAAAGATCTGCTCGTTTCAGTAGATTTCCCCGGTGTATAATAATACGACTGTCATCTACCTTCAGATCCACCGTATGCTGCGATCTGACAAGCAATTGAATCTCTGGATTTTTTACTTTTGAAAATGCACGAATTACTGCGTGGGTCGCTTTGCGGTCATCGTCATCAATAATTCCCGCATTGTGAAAAAAAGACCTTCCTTTTCCTGTAATTACTCTTTCCGGAAGATCTTCAAGTTTTATTGGAGGGGGCAAATATAGTAGATTTGAAAACCCAAGCCCTTTCAGGAAACTGATCGTATAACGGGTCGCTGCCGCCAGAAAGTCTACTTTCCTCCAATTCGAATCATCCGGATTAAACCATTCCCAATTCACAAGACAAACCGTTTTAATTTTCAACTTCTTTGCCACTACAAATAAATCCCGATGCCACCCATAAATTTCGATAAACAGCAAAATATCAACCCCTTGAAGCATACTTTCTAATTTAGACTCTGAAGTATTCTTTTCTACGAGTATTTCATCCGAATTTTTTAAAGGTTTTGTTTTTAGCTTTTCAGAAGGAATCACCAGGTGCTTTGAGATTCCAATATCGTGCTTGATCGCATCGAGCTGATTACCAATGCCAGTATCATCATTATAGCCAATGACAGCCCACTTAGTGAAATCGCTCATTTTTTGCTATAATCAAGCCAACTTCTCTTTCCTCACCTTCTACTTTGATTGCTGAACCCTCATGAAGAATAGAAAAATTTAAATCCAGAAGCCTTTCCCTAAGTTGCTGAACTCCACCACCACCACTATGCCATGAATGCCACTCCAATAACAAATGTTGTGATTTCTCTATAAGAGTTTTGTAAGAATCCAGGAAATCCCATTCACTTCCCTCAACATCTATCTTCACCAAATCGTAATCTTCTGGAATCATTCGCTCAACTTCCTCCTGATTGCAGATTGCAATTTTCACAGGTCGTCCACCTGTACCCTCAAGAGTAGTCGATGACATGTAGTCATTTTCATAAAAAGTCACAAATTTCCCGACACCTATTGCTGCATTTTGATAAACCCATTGATCTTCTAGTTTGTTTCTAGAGATCATATGAGGAATTGTATTGGATGTTCTGGAATCGGCATCGATCAGAATTGCATGAGAAGGGGTTGTTATACCTGCCTGCCTCCTCGCCCTTTCCACATACAAGCTGAAATACCCCATATGGCATCCAATATCAATCCACTTCCTCGGTAACTCAATTTTGTTTAGAAACTCAGAATATTCTCCTTGCAACATTATCTCTGAGAATGAATCCGAAGAATCTATATAAGGTAGCGTGGCAATTAGACCCTCTCCAATCGGGATCTCAATAGCCAAATCATTGAAATACCGATATTTCAATTGAAACGCCATGCGACGACGCAATGATTTGAAGCTTAATAACCAATAAAGAGGTTTCCAAAGGCTCATTCGACTACTTAACCAAATTTAGAATGTTTTGTGCTATCGCATCAGCAGCAATCTCATTACCAACCTCATTGGGATGATAAAAGTCAGTAGATGAGGAAAAAACATCTTCCACACGATGCTTCTCGTAGTAATCCTCCCATAGGTTGATGACTGTCCAACCATATGCTTCTACCATTGCCTCAACCTTCAGGTTCCAACGACTGGCTAAATCTCTCCCAGTTTCACCTTCCAGTAAAAATGGAAATATGGTGAACAACACTGGCACTTCTCGTTTCCTACTCCATAAAGCAATCTCATTAAACGAATCATTCAGTACTTTTACATTTTTATTATAAAACAATTCCCACCCAGCATTGTGCTCTAAAGGTGACAAATTTGGGTGAAACTGGTTATCAGTCGCACGATCTAGACGCTTCTTAACAAAATGATATAAATGCAATCCTACTGGTTTATTATCTACAAACCAAATGTAAGGTGTCCAAGATGGTTCAGGATCATTGAGACAATAATTTAATACTACAAGATCAGGTTTGAAACTACTTACAAAAGTTTTTATCTGCCTTGCCTCCTGCTCAGTGCTGTAACCATTAACACCAAAATTGAGTACCTCAATTTTTTCCTTTCCTAGCATCGCCTGATTCATTTTTTCCTGTAACAAAAAGGCCATTCTCTTCTCTTCAGATAGATAAATTCCGGCAGTAATGGAATCTCCTACCATAGCAATTCGGTAAACACTTGAGTCTTTTACGATTCCAAAATCATAAGAAGTCAGCAACCCATGTTTATTTGTATGACGAATAGAGTCTTTTATGTAATTTTCCCGATGTGTATAAATGAGAATTGGATCTTCTGATTTCTTCCAAATAGAGTTACTGCGAGCTTTTGCAACCGTCTCTGAGATTTCATAGGTTCCTTTTATAGAATGATAAGCCCTCAACGAAACTTCTAACGCTAATAAAACAAGTACCAAAGAACACACAACTAAAGCTGCCTTGTGCGATAGTTTTATCAATTTTTTAGCAGTTCCTGGTAAAGGGATTGGTAACGCTCCGCTTGCAATTCAATCGTTGTATTTCCAATCACCCACTGGCGACAATTCTGACCCAAAGTATAAAATTGATCTTTCATGTCTGACAATGCTTCTAATTTTTGAGGCAATTCAGTTTGAGAGTAAAAATCATAAAGCCATCCACGCTCCTGATCCTTTACAATTTCGGGAATTCCACCGACAGAAGAGGCCAATGCTGGCGTAGCACAACCGAATGATTCAAGCAAGGTATTAGGATAATTATCAATAGGAGAGGGTAGAACGAAAACATCCGCAAGATTGTAAACTAATCTTTTTAACTCAAAACTTGTAATTGTACCCAGATTTATGGTCTCTACTAAATTATGAATTTTCCGTGTCGGTGCCCCCATTTCAAGTACAATGATCTGCTCCTTTGAATCTAATTTTTCCAATGCATTGTACAACTCTTGCTCTCCTTTTTGAATAATCAAGAGAACGATTTTACCTTCTGAAATTCCAAGACACTTTCTTGATTCACGGATATCAATTTCCAAAGGTCTAAACTCCTCGGTATTTATACCGTTGGGAATATGATATGTGGTTATGTTTTTAGTTAGAGAACTCGCGGATGCACAATTCTTCAACCATTGGCTTGGTGTTACAAAAGACAGTTGGTTTTGGCTTAACGATTGGTAAAAATGTTTCTTTCTCAACCAACTTTGATGAGAAAGGCCTACTTTTTCTTCTGAATGAATTTGATAACATGAGCCACACTGTTTGGTGTATTCAGAACAGTGGTGAAAATAATGGCAGGCACCCGTTATCGCAGCAGTGTCATGCAAAGTCCAAACAACTTTTTGCTGGGAACTGAGCCCCTTAAATAAAGAAGGCAAATCAATAAAGCCAGAAATCCAGTGAAAATTAATCACATCAAAACCAGCAAGCTCTTCGTGCAAACGATCGTATGGGGAATAAATTGAATAAAGCAAATGAGGATTGTCTCCAGAGTTTACTAGATCAAATGTCAAATTCCTTTTGTTCAACCACTTACGCCGAATCTTTTGACGAAGGTTCAACTGCAAGTTTGCCTCGACAACATTAGCTGCCATTCGAGATTTATATTTCACGAAGAATGTAGAGTCTAATCCTTTAGCCAACATTCCCTGATGTAGGCGATAAGCTGCCAATGAGGCACCTCCGTTAGAGTCATCCTGTGTAACATGTGCAATCTTCATGCAACTTTCTGCATTTCATCAAAGTAAGCTTGTGCGACATCTAACCATGTCCAATTTAGAACCCGACTCTTTGCTTTTCGCAAACGAATCTGGTCAGGCCATAAACCAACTTGATTATGCATAATTCTTGCCAAGTCCCGAGAATCACCTGGCTTGAAAAAACTGACTATGCTTTCGAGCGAAAAACGGGAAACTTGCTCCTGGAAAGGCTCAATTAGAGAACATACAACAGATCGGCCACAACAAACTGCTTCCAATAAAGGTAAGCCAAATCCTTCTTTAAGTGAAGGCAAAACAAAAACCGAACAACTTTCAACAAGTTGCCGAAACTTTTTCTCTTCCAAATACCCTTTTGCTTGTAAATTATTTTCAAAGAGATGCCGGTTATCATGATAAAACAATCGTGCCTTCTCTAAATCCTTATTTTCGATGGGCTCAGTTGAAAGTAACTCTTGCGTGCCACCTCCAGTCAATATCAACTCTGCATCAACTCCTTCTTCTAATAGTGATTTAAAAGCCTCAAACAAAACCTTATGTCCTTTCGTCGCAATTGCACTTGCTGGAAAAATAAAGCGAAATGGATTAATTCCTGTTGGAGTCTCTATCTTATCAAGATCCGCATCAACTGCCCAGGAGACTATTTTTAACTCTCCTCCAACCTTTGGGCAGTACTCTCTTATTTGCCTTACACTGTATTCTGAAATTGTAAAAATCACGGAAGATTGGCTTACCCAAATTCTCATATTTTCAAGCACTTCTGGCTTGTCATCATGATCATAGTTAAAGTCATGCAAAACTCCGGTCACGGGAATTTTCACGCTAGGAAATGGCTGAGAAAAAATACAAGTTGTAAACAAGATATCTGCTTGAAAATGCTCAATTAAACCCGACAGGATACTGTTGATAATTTTTCTTTGAAAACCACTGCATAGCTTTTTCCATAATGGTATTTTTTTAAAGATCTGATCCAGATTCCTTAATAGGCTTCCAGCAATTGTTTTATGATACCCCAATGCAATAATTGTAAGATTATTATTATCCAATGGTTTAATTTTTTCCTTAAAGTATTGGAGCTTATGGTCTGGCAGAACCCAAATGACCTGCTTGAATTTTTTTGCAAGAGCTGGAACGAGGTTTAATTGTATAGTTTCCACACCTCCAGTAATGATTTCGTTATCCCAAACAAGTAAGTTGTTCATGCCGCTTACTAATCCGTATTAATCACCGAGAAATAATTAAAACATCGCATAGATGATCTCGTGGAACTCATAATCAACTTTTGGCTTAAGTGACTTAAAACGAAAAGATTCTTCAATGATTTTCTCCATAAGATTCTTCAGTTTTTCCAAATTTTCCTCCTGCAATCTACTAGAAAGCCGACTAAATTCATCTAATTGAAATTCATTAGACTTCACCGCATATGGCTCTGGACTAGAAACTGAACTTTCCCAATTTGAGGAAACTTCCTTGGAGTTTAAATTCAACAATTTTCCATCGATGGGAAGTTTGGAAAACTCATAAAAAAGCGAATCTACCTTACTGGTTAAATCCTGCTCATCCCTTACTGACTCTTTCTCTTTGGTCGCTTGTTTGAACGATTGTTCTTGAATTCGAATATGCTTGTTCTCTTGTTTTATCAATAAAAAGTCTTCAATAATCAATGCATCCATTTCTGTGTTCATGAAACAAGCTAAAGCATCCTTTGGGGTTGTCACAATAGGTTCTCCGTTTACATTAAATGAAGTATTGATTAGCACTCCCACTCCCGTCTGAGTTTTAAAGGATTTCAGCACATCATAAAACTCCTGGTGACTAGAACCTGACACACTCTGTATTCTGGCAGAGTTATCCACATGAGTGATCGCGGGAAGGTCACTACGTTTCTGGTTTACGATTTCAATTAAATCTTCGTTTTCTTTTCTACTATTTTTAACCAGACGAGTATCTTTAACCTGCTGAACCAACAACATGTAAGGGCTTGTGGTTTTTAGGTCAAAGTACTCTTTAATGTCTTCCTCAATAACTGCTGGAGCAAAAGGTCGAAAAGACTCTCGGTACTTTATTTTGAGGTTTAAAACCGATTGAGCATTTTCACTTCTAGGGTCCCCTAAAATAGACCGGGATCCTAACGACCTAGGACCAAATTCACATCGTCCTGAAAAATGTCCCACGACAAGATCTTTTGCAATCAGAGAAGCTACCCTTTGAGCTCTTTCTTCCGAATGTAATTCTTCATACCTATAATCATGGGAATCAAGGCAGGATTTAATTTCATCCTTATTGTAAGACGGACCTAAATAATAGTTGGAATTAGCTGTTTCTATTTTGCTGTAGTTGGAACGGACTTTTCGGAATTTTCTTAAGTACAGTTCTAGGGCAGCTCCATACGAAGCTCCTGCATCTCCCGCTGCTGGTTGAATCCAGATCTCTTTAAAAATCCTCGAGGATTGAAGTTTCCCGTTCGCCACACAATTAAGTGCAACTCCACCTGCCAAGCAGAGATTTTCAGCACCTGTAAGGTCGCGTGCGTGCGTTGCCATTTTTAGCATGATCTCCTCTGTAACAACCTGTATCGACTTGGCCACATTACATGTATGTTGTGTAATTTTGGAATTTAACTTCCTTCTCGGAGCCTCAAGGAGATTTTCAAGTTTGTGATCAAACATGGAAAGTGATTCGTGATATCTGAAGTACTCCATGTTAAGGGTAATGGAACCATCTGAAGCTATTGAGACGAGTTCAGATTTAATCAAATCCGCATAGGTAGGTTCACCGTATGGTGATAGACCCATTAACTTATATTCTCCTTCATTTATTTTAAAGCCGCAGTAATAGGTAAAGGCAGAATACAGAAGCCCGAGCGAGTGTGGATAGTTCATTTCTTTCAGGATATCAATCTCATCTAATTTGCCATGTCCTATAGTTGCAGTTGCCCATTCTCCTACACCATCCACTGTAAGTATTGCAGCTTCTTCGAAGGGGCTCGGATAAAAGGCACTAGCGGCATGAGACTGGTGGTGATCTATAAAGAAAATGTCACCCTGAAAGCCGGTTTGTGTGCGAATTAATTCAGGAATGTGGAGTTTTGCCTGTAACCAACGAGGCAACATGTCCAACCAAACATCTTTACCATCTGGTAGAGCCTCAAGTTGAGAGGCGATAATTCTTTCGAAGCTTTTGTATGGATTGTCATAATATGCCAGACCTTTAATATCATCGGAGTGGATGCCGGCTTCTTCTAGGCAGTAATTGTATGCTTTGATAGGGAAATTAGGATCATTTTTAATTCTTGAAAATCGCTCTTCCTGACATGCTGCAATTACTTTTCCGTTCTTAATTAAAGAACACGCAGAGTCGTGATACAGTGCAGATATACCCATTGTATAAATGGGCTTTTTAGTATTACCTGTAGACGGTTTGTGTAAATTATTATGGGACTTTATCGGATCCCAACCAAGTAATTCAATTTGCTTAGCTAAACTATCTGCTACAATGCTATGCCCGAGTTCTGAGTAATGCTCGTCTATTTGGTAGTGAAGTGTTTCTGGATTCTCGACGTTTTCAAACGATGAAAGCACATCAACAAAATGAACATTCTCATGTTGATGAGCCAAATTCTGGAAAACTTTTTGATAATTGGGATTCCAGCTCATCACATGATAGGGTAATGGTGCTAAAATAATGGGTGTTACAGTAGGAGTTAGCTTAATAATTTGTTCTAGAAGGCGTTTCATTAAGCACCAAGAAGGATCATTTGAATTTTCGTATTCAGGATTCAAACAGTTTGCTCCTTCTACACGGTTAATTCCAAGTTTCGTTAAGCCTCTTATGAAAATTGCCTTACCTTTTTTTCCCTGTTCTTGAAAATTGTTTAAGACAGTATTCTCTTTAATTTCTATTTTCTTGGTTTTTCTTGGAACAGGAACATTCTCTAAAATTAGTTCATTACCCTTTAGCCGATAATAAGGCTTGGATACCTTATAGCTAGACTGATTTTGTTCATCATACGCTTCCCTTTCTTTACATAAGTTGCGACTGATATCAGTCAAATGAGGTGCAATAACTAGTATGTCATGTTCAAATTTAGCACCGTACCTCTCGTAAATAAGTAATTGCTGGTCAACTCCTGACCCAGAAAGGCCTAAATTATAAGCCTCGACTCCAAATTTTTTTCCTAGTAAATCGGAAAAACGTTTCTCATTGGCAACGCCATTACCTGCAGTGTAAGAATCTCCTAGAAAAAGTATACGTTTCGTACCTTCTGATTTCGCATTTTTATAAGGGAAATTAGAGCGAAACCCTTGAGCATTTGTTCTTATAAAATGCGGCTTATTACTATGATGCCTTCTCATTACAAGATTGGGCACATATAAGTGCCCAATAAATTTATTGTAGCATACTTCTGTTCTATGATGGGAACTTTTGATTCTTTTCAGATACAGTTCTAAGAATTAGGAAATGAGAAATTTCCAAGGAAGGGCTCAAGTAAATGAATTAATTGTTGTGTCCTTATTGCTGCTCCAACTTCATTCATGTGATAAATCGTATCAAAAAAATATTCTTCGGGATAAAAGCTATTCTCATGTTTTC
The DNA here is from genome assembly GCA_902615835.1 of uncultured Verrucomicrobiota bacterium. Taxonomy (GTDB): domain Bacteria; phylum Verrucomicrobiota; class Verrucomicrobiia; order Opitutales; family Seribacteraceae; genus Seribacter. The sequence goes on along the minus strand of CACMQL010000001.1, from coordinate 99,472 downwards.
CTAATATTGTAATATCCATTGAAATTAATTTCCTCTCAATTAAAGAAGGTAAGTAACTAGATTGTGAATATTTTTTGTAATTTGGATTTTCCAAAAGGCTTGGCCAAGTGAAGTATAGACTGATTTGCTCTTTTTTACACCAATGAGAGAATTTTTCTATTTCACGCCAAGTAGCAGATTCTGGTGTGATCATGACTTCTCCGGTTAATTCCTTCAATAATTCAACCCTAATCTTTGCATTCAATTCATCGTTTTCATTTTTTCGTAAATTATTAATGAAGTCGCCATTTGAATTGTAGTGAGACAACAATAAACGAAAGTTATTGTCGTGATTGGGGATCCCCAAATTCATTCTCATATTAAAAATATGCCTGTAACTATGGCTTAAAAGAGTCCTTACCCATAATAACGAATCCATCTCCTGATAATATTCAGGATAGTAACTTAAAGGTAATTCTCGATCGTTGTATTCAATGTGCCTGCGACAATCTCTGTAAAGATTATATTCAAGCGGCATCAGCAGGATATCGCCGCTCTTCAAATAAGGCTTTATCAACCATGTGAGAAATTTAAAACTCGTTCCTGCATTAAAGCCTGCGTTTACTACTGGTAGCCCAAAAGCTTTTTCAATCATGTAAGCTCTAGTGCTAAATGTAACATTGGAACCTCCGCAAAGAACCATTTTAGGGGAAACTTTGCTTTCTAACAACTTAGTGCGATATTCCCAAAGGTTGTAATGGGATATTGTATTGATGTCTGATTTATTTGAGGCAAATTGCAGGTTTCCATACCATAAGCCAAAGGCACTACTGAGACCCAAAAGAAAACTTAAACTAAGCTTAATCGAATGCACCCTAGAAATTAAAATACAAAAATTCGCTAGTGCTGCTGTCGAAAAGCGGTTTGATTGAAATAAAAAATATCAAACCCATGCAATAGGCCCATGTAATTCCGACTTTGCGTAGACTTGTATCTTTGGAAAAGCTGTTAATAGACCATTTCATCCATTGGGATGTAGTCGGTAAAAACTTTATTATTAAAAATAAACCAAAAAGATACGCAACTGAATGGTAGTTCAAAAATAGGGATGTAAAAGCTCCGTTTACGCGAATAAAATCCAACCCATGATCTGAACCGAGAAAGAGAGAGAAAAACCGTGGCAAATCAATGCCATTCATCCCAAAGCATACTTTAGTCATATTCAAAGCCACATCAATATTAGATGCCCTGAAAAAGACCCATGCGTAGGATACAGTTAGAAAAGTTACTCCAAAAGCCAAATTCCGGAATAAAAAATTGTTAGGTAAACAGACAAATTTCCGAAATATGTGGTTAATTGAAAGTGCAAGACCGTGAATCCCCCCCCATATTATAAAATTCCAAGAAGCACCATGCCAAAAGCCACCTATGAGCATGGTAATAAGCAAATTTCTATGTCGAGTCGACTCTCCTTTCCTGTTACCTCCTATTGGGATATAAAGATAATCTCGAAGAAATCGACTGAGGGTCATGTGCCATCTTCTCCAAAAATCAATGATGGAGCATGCCTTGTATGGAGAGTTAAAATTTAATGGCAAAAAAATACCGAAAATTAAAGCCAGACCTATTGCCATATCAGTGTAACCGGAAAAGTCGAAATAGATTTGGAAGCAATAGGCGAAGATGCCGACCCAAGTTTCAATTATGCTGAAACTACTTTGAGCAGCGTACCCATCAAATACTGTGTTCGCATAAATGGCGATATTATCTGCAATAATAATTTTCTTAAATAGGCCTAAGGTAAAAAAGGTTAGACCTTGGAATAAGCGATGTGGATTCCAGTAGATTGCTTTTTTAAACTGAGGCATCATCTCCTTGTGATGAACAATTGGTCCGGCAATCAGCTGGGGAAAAAAAGATACGAACAATATATAATTTAAAAAACAATCCCCATTTGTTTTTCCCTTAAATATATCCACCTGATATGCTATCTGCTGAAAGGTGAAAAAGGAAATTCCGAGAGGAAGAAGGATGTTTTGAAAACTCAGCGATGTTCCTGAAATCGCATTGATATTTTGAATGAAGAAATCACAATATTTGTAATATCCGATAAGAGTTAAATTAAGTGCAATCGCAAGAATTAATACCTGTTTTTTCTTTGTCGTGTTACTTAGTTTTAATATTAGGAGGCTTAACAGATAGTTTATTGAAATAGATAATACAAGTAGTGCAATGTAGGGAGGATTCCAAAAGGAATAGAAGAAAAAAGATGCTGCGACTAGGCTGAATTTTGCAACACTGTCATTTCCTATTTTGGCAGAAAAAAAATAACAACAAACGGAAACGGGTAAAAATACAAAAATAAATTCTAATGAATTAAAAAGCATTAAATTCTCGTGCTGAATCTTTGAAGTAATGTTTCATAGAGAGCAAGTGTTTCATAAGTAATCTTTTTTATATCAAAAAGTTTTTTTACCCTTTCCCGTGCATTTTTCCCAAGCAGTCTACGGTATTCACTGTTATTGCAGATTTTTAATATTTTATCTGTTAGGGAATCAGCACAACCCGGTTCAGCGAGCAACCCACAAACGCCGTCCTCGATAACCTCTGGAATCCCTCCAACATTGCAGCCAATGACAGGCTTTCCGTAACTCATTGCTTCTAAATAGATCTGTCCAAACGACTCGTAATGGGAAGGGGCTACCATCAGGTCGCACCTCTCATATTGGCTAATGACTTCTTCGTTGCTGACAAACCCATGGAAGAAAACGCGATCGCGTAGATGAGGGTTTGAAAGAAAGAAATTTTTTTCATATCGATTTTCCGGATCTTTTCCGACTAAGTTGAATTTGACCTCAGGGCAGGATTTCAAAACATAAGGAATTGAGCGAAGCAAAACATCAACCCCTTTTCTTTTATCAAATCTGCCAACGAATAGTAGTTGAAGTTCTTTGTTATCACTTTCTTTGGTTTCGTTAAAATGGGGAATCTTAATCCCATGAGGTATAATTTTGATATTTTGTTCTTCAATTTTCAGTGTTTGGCAGACGAGTTGGCGATGAGCCCGTGTATGGGTTACCAAAAAATCAGATCTACGAATAGTTTCCTGTTCAGCTTTCCAAAGTTGTTTCTCATATATCGTTTCTCCTCCTCCTTCGTACGAGGCGACATCAACGCCCAGTGTCGAAACGCGAACACAGATAGGTAGACGCTTTGATCGTCTTGAGTATGATGCTAGCAATCCTTGTGCATTTGTTGATTCTATTAAATCAATATTATGTTTATCTACAATATTATCTATGAACCGTGTATTTAGCTTTTGTTTGTAGTAAAAGTAATACCAATCCAAGATTTTTAATATTCTAAGCACACGTCCGATGCCTCGTTTGTAGAACAATGGTGGGGCAGGGGGGGTATATCGGTAACAATGAACTCCATTTTCCATTCTGTAGTGATTTTCCGGAGGACAGTAAGAAGGAAGAGCTACGAAGTGAACAAAATGACCACTCTGGGCGAGGTCCTCTGCTAATCGATAATAATGAACCCCGATACCATCTGCTATTTCCGAGCGATGAGATAGTAGTAAAATATTCATCCGTTAAAGAGTGTTTAAGAAAAAGAGATGATATTTCTTAAAAGAGAAAGAATAGTTTTAGAATAGTGACAGCCGATTATTTATTTTTTGGGAGAAATAATCGCAAAACGCACTTAACTATTACAAAAGTAAATAATAAGCTTACAACTGAAAGAATTGTAAGTTTTTTTGCTATTTATTTTTATTAGTTTTTAATGAATAAGCTAATAAAAAAGTTTTGATTAATGTAGGCTCACAAAATTCAATTAACTATATATTAACGATTTTATTCCAATTAAAAGGAATCTAATTTTAATAGCGAGACTTCAACTGATCATAAATCCATTGGTAAGTTTTATGTAATCCTTCCCGAAGAGAAACAGCAGGTGCCCAGCCTAATGTTTTCTGGATCAGCTTATTATCACTATTCCGGCCTCTTACGCCTTGTGGAGCAGAAAGATCATGCTTTCTTTTGACCTTAATACCAGCAATGGCTTCAACATAGTCAATCATCTGATTGATAGTTACCATCTCGCTGCTACCTAAGTTGATTGGATTTCTCATATCAGAAGCCAAAAGTTTATCCATTCCAGTTAAGCAATCATCTATGTAGGTAAAACTACGAGTCTGCTCGCCATCACCCCAAACTTCTATCTGGTGCTTCCCACTCAACTTAGCCATTGCTATTTTTCGACAAATTGCCGCAGGGGCTTTTTCACGGCCACCTTCAAATGTCCCATGGGTCCCATAAACATTATGAAATCGTGCTATCCTCACATCAACCTGAAAGTCTTCATTAAAATGGCGACACATCCTTTCACCAAAAAGTTTCTCCCAACCATAACCATCCTCAGGCATTGCAGGGTAAGCATCCGATTCTTTCAATGCTGTGATATCAGGATGAGTCTGCTTATCGGCAGCATAAACACAGGCAGACGAAGAGTAGAAGTATTCTTTGCACCCAACTTTTTTACAAGCCATCAGCAAATGTGTATTGATGAGGACAGACAACATACACAGGCATTTATTGCTTTCAATAAAACCCATCCCTCCCATATCGCAAGCCAGGTTATAAACTAAATCACAACCTTCGACTGCTTTTTCACAAGCCTCTTTCCCCATTAAATCATCTTTGAGATTTTCTGCTTCAGGGTGGGTTTGGTACCAGTCACTTAATGGTTTAGCATCCACTGATCGAACAGTATGTCCTTTTTGAATAAGGTCACCAACCAGATGACCTCCGATGAACCCTCCTCCACCTGCAACTAATATAGTATTCTTATTCATAACTATTCTTTTTTTGATCAATAAATACGACCGTATTGATAGGATTCTCTTAAATTATCAAAATGCCGATAAGCTACTTCAGGGCAATTATCTTCCCAATAGCTTGCAAAACCATGTTTTTTGGAATCTGTTGATCTAAAATATTCCTTAATTTTTAAGTATGCATCCAGAGGACTGCCTTCTCGAATAGTAATTCCCATATTGTACTTCTTTACGCGGTCACCCATCACTCCCGAGTCGCTAACAATGATTGGTCTTTTTAACGATGCCGCTTTACCAAGGTGGTTACTCCCCCAAGGGAAATTCTCATAAGCTCCCCATATTAAATCAAAAGTTTTCAGGATTTTATTAAACTCGGCATGACTTTCTACATAATGATAATGAGTGTAGACATTTTCTAAATTATCCACAGCAAAGCGTTGCTTGATACTTTTCATTACTTCCGCACCACCGGGAGTATCATTGTTACCAATAAAGGCGAAGAAAAACTCATCCTGAGTATGCCTTGCAACCTCATGCATCGTATAAATTCCCTTTGGAGGTTGTAACAAGCCGCTCACTCCTATGATTTTACGGCCTCCAGACCTTTCAACTATTTCGCTTACAATTTTAGATTCACAATCCTCCTGAGAAATATCTGTAAATTCTGGGAAATACTTCATTTGCACCCCAAAATCACGTGTCATTTTTTCTTCAAAGTTCTCCTGGAAATGGTAGATGCCCAAACAAGATTCCATTGCCGTAACACGGGCTACACGATCAGGTGAACACCCCGAAACGATTGCTTCGACATGCACTGGTCTGTGGTAAATTCCAGTCCAGGGATGCGTAAACAGTTTATTGCACACTTTAGTCGGCAAGCAGGTATGTAAGATATCATCAACTGTACCAAAAAAAATAAATTCCGGGGCTCCTTCCATTTTCTCTTCCATTTTGTTAATGGCCTTACGAAAAGTCATCAAGGGTCTCAGTTTTAAGTAGAAGTTATAAATACGGTTATGACTGCGATTATTGAGTGCTTGATAGTATTTCAAATACTGAATATTAGTCCGACCGATCTCTTGTGGATAATTCTCTTCAATCCAACTTTTTATATCCTCAGGAAATGCACAGATCAGCCCAATATTGTAATTTGTTTTTTCAAAGAAATATTTCAGGATAATTCTATACCACATCGGATGGTGTGACCACCAACGATCTTCGACTAAAATTACATTTTGCCTTCTTTTCATAAGAAGTTAGAGAATCCTAGCCCAAGACGCCCATTTGAAAGTTTTCTCCATACCTTCCTTTAGGTTATATTTTGGAGTGTAACCAAGAGTATTTTTCGCTTTAACAACCGAAACTTCTGCTTTACTGGCGTAAAACGAAACTTCTTCTGGAATTAAGGTCCAGATGGGCTTTTCGACCTCTTGAGGCTGGTCCGTTACAGAAAATGCTTCACTATGATCAACCACCTGCCCAATCACAGAATCGGACAGCTTTCTAGGAAGGCATTTCTTCAGAAATTGATAAGGTATCTTTACTGGAGGCAAGTCTCTTATTTTATGACGAAGTTCTTGGTCGCGAAACAAGTCTTTTAATTGTGCAATTGTTGATGGAACTCTTTGAGTGTTTTGATAATACTCCAGTGCTTCTTCTTTGGACATTTCAATAAATTCTGTGCCTCCTAGCATTTCGCTATAATAACCAAAAAATTCTTTCCAGGTAACCTTCTCTTCTCCTGAGACGAGAAAACACTCTCCACAAATAGTATCTTTATTTGCCAATGCAATCATACCATTAACTACATCATCTACATATATAGCACTGCATATCCCATCTCCTCCATTTACTAGTATAACACGACTCCTGGGAAACCCTAGCAATCTTGCCACCGTCCAACAACCCCCAAAAGGACCGTAAACAATGGTTGGTTGAATCACATTTGCCTGGAAATCATTTTGTTTCGCAAAATCTACCACTAACTTCTCTCCATCCAACTTGGTATCGGCATAATCCCCATTACCATATTGTCTCTTTCGATTCTCGTTGATAATGCCACTTTCAGGGCAACCATAGACTGAAATGGTACTTGTATGAACAAATTTTTGCACCCCATTCTGTTTACTGATCTCCAAAAATCTACCCAAACTTGCCACATTAATATGTTTAAAGTATTCGGTGGATCCATCCATTGCAGAACCAAGATTGAAGACTATATCTGCATTTTTAGCACCTTCCGTTAAGGCATTTTCATCATCTAAACCTCCAGCAATGATATTAACCGGATAACGGCTAAGTGATGACAACTTGCTGAAATCACGAACTAGGACAGTGACTTCACAATCATACTGCTGAAACAGGGTTTTAACGAGACGAGAGCCAATAAATCCTGTAGCTCCCGTGACAAAAACTTTTGCTCCTTTTTTTACCATTCTAGATCTAGATTTTGTCTATTAGCGTAACACTGCTCAATGAGCCTAACAGTTTTTGCCGCTTCTTCAGCCTTCATGAAATATGCATCAGAACTCAAAACAGTAGATGCAAAAAATTCTAATTCGTTATACAAATAGCCAAGATTACCTTGGCCTGTATATTCATTTGTTGCTGAAACTTTTGTCTCATAATCAGCATTATCGTATTTTAAAATGATATCCTCACTCCACCCGATAGGTATTTCGATGCTTCCTTTTTCGCATTTAACATTCACTTGATTTTTTAAATTACGCAAGCGGCTGAAATTTACAGACCCAGTTACTCCCCCATCAAAAGTAAGCTCTAGTTTACAATCTGCTTCTACTCCTTCACAAGCGTCATCCCAATATTGCAAGTTCCCGTAGTCTCCAAACCACCAAAGTAGATTTTCCAATAAGTGTGGACCCGTATCAAGTAGAACACCACCTCCACTTTGTTCTTTTTTAAACATCGCAGCAGAAGCTACTGGGCTAGAGAAAACTACACCTTCCTCGGCAGTAAAACTTTCGATTTTACCTAGCCACTGTTCAGAAATAATTTTCTTTGCCAGTTGAAATACTGGTTGAATCCTCCTGAAGTGTCCGACTTCGAGAAGGACTTTATTTTCCTTTGCAACCTCGATCATTTCCTGACATTCATTAAACGAAATAGCCATAGGTTTTTCAACCAAGACATGAATCCCGCTCTTTAACAAGGGTATGGTCAAGTCATAATGCAATTTATGAGGTACGGCTACAATGGCAGCGTCCACTTTCCCTATGATTTCTTGAAAATCATCTACTGCATTGGGAATATCAAAATAGCTCGCTTGCGAATTTGCAAGTTCGAGGTTTTTATCAACTAAATATACAACATCAAAAAGAGGAGATTTGCACGCATTAGGAATATGTGCATTTGCTGAAATCGCTCCACATCCTATTATTGCTAGCTTTAGTGCTTTATTTTTATCGCACATGTGAGAGCTTTACATTAATGATTTGTATATCTCTAAGGTATCTTTTGCTGTTCTATCCCAAGAAAAGTTTGATTTTCTTTGAGAGCTTTCCCGCAGCCTTGCCGAATCTCTTCCTTCAGTAATTACTTTCTCAAAAGCATCGATTAACTCATCCGAATTTTGAGGTGAAAAATATATGGGGCAATCTTCCGCAATTTCTCGTGTGGAAGGAATATCCGAAGCAATAATAGGACACCCACAATGCATCGCTTCTAGTAAAGGAATGCCAAAACCTTCGTACAATGATGGGTAAACAAAAGCAGTCGCTTTATTGTATAATTGACACACTTTCTCATCATCAAGCCCATTGAAGACTTTCACTCGATCCTGAATTCCCAACTCATTCCAGTATTTTTCCTCACCTTCTTGAATAGGCTTGCCAACAGCTAGTATCATGAAATCTCTTCGTTTGTTCCACTTAGCAAACGCTTCGCACAAAATTTTGAAATTCTTATAGTAATCCCGATGTCCTAAAAACATGAAGTAAGGCATGTCAATGGATTGTAGTTCTTCAGAAAAGTTTACTTCATTCATAAGATAGAAGTCTTCCCCACAAGATAGATGTACAACTTTAACTTTCTTCGGATCTACAGTTTTATAAATCTCTAATAAATCCTGTTTCGTTGTATCTGAAATGCAAATAATTGCGTCGGCACTTTCAACGCAACTTCTCATCCAATTTCTTTGAGTCTCTGGAAAAAATTCCTTACCAAAAATCTGAAATTTTTCCCCGATCATGTCGGCAACAGTTACAACACGCTTTCCCTTCCATGTATGAGGTTGAGTATAAAAAGTGGAATGCCAAATTTGTTTTTTACCACACTCCCGCAGCAGACGATTCGTTATTTTAGAAAAAAATTTATCTGCAATTGGGTTGCTCCAATCATGTTTAGCAAAAGAGCGCAAATACTGCTGATAGTGAGAGTAGATAATCCTATCGTGCTTCGGGGGTATTTTGTCTAAATCTAATCCATCGCTAAGCATTAGGAATCGAACCTTTTCATCTAAATTACAAATCCTTGGTAAAGATTCATTGAAAATTCTACAAATACCACCGTTGGGATGCAACTTATAGATATAAGTGTCTACAACAATTTCCACTGATATAGAATTTTTATATAAAATGAAAAATTCGAGAAGTGCTTGAAGCTAAAGAATAAAAATTTTTCTCTCTGGGGGTGTTATACTCTAGTGTATTAAGCCAATTTATAAAACACACAGACTGGGTTCCAATTTCTTTCAATTGATGTAATAATAACTCAAAATCTGATTGACCCACCCTTTTGGCAATGATGGCAAGCAAAGGAGGAGCATCATCATATAATTCAATAAACCCCTCTGTATCATTTAAGATTAATTTTACCCTTTCTTTATTAGGGTTTTCTTGCAGTAGAGCTCTTAAGAAAGAGACATGATGCTTTCGAGCGAAACCTAAATTATTCCACTCACAATTATCTAGAATTTGAATACTACCTGATGTTATCGCAGAAATAATTTGAATCACTTGAATAGAATTTGCTCCAACAATAAGTATAGGACTCGATTTTTTTTCTAAGCCAGCTACCAAGTTAATCAGAAACTGAATTTCAGTATGATTCAAAGCATCATGATACAGTAACGGTAATGCCCCTTTTAATGCGTAGAATTTTATTAAATTGTGTATTTTTTTAAACAATTGCTTTTCTGCCTACGAATTGGCCGTCGACTTACAAATACAAAACAAACGCTTTTTTTCACTTAAATGAGTTCCAAAGCTGTTTGTATTGATAATTTCAAATCCTAATTCTTGCAAATATGAGTAAACCCATTCATCTGAGTTATCACTCATAAAGCTCAATGCATCAGTCCAGTAATATCCTTTTTCATTATACTGACCTGTCTCAAATATAAAGTACTTACACTTACCTAGTAAGCTTTTCACTATGCTATCTGCCGCCTTAAAATTCTCGAAATGATTTATATGGTGAAATACATTAAGAAAACTAATCACATCTACTTTTGGCAACTGTTTGACATTTTCAACGCTTATCTTTCCATTAATAAAACCGACATTATCTATTTTATTCGCCAAACTAATATTTTGAGCAATGTTATGTGCAATTCTATCCATTTCTATACCGATGGAATAAGCACCTTTCCATTCATTCATTTTAAAGACAAAATAACCTATCTGCGAACCGATATCTAAATAGCTACTGATCTCAGCGGTTTCTAAATTTTTACGAATAAAATCAAAGCGTTCAGAAGTATTTTTTCTACAAACTTGTTCAGCAATTTCTGAAAAATACTTATTGGGATCATGTGTTGGTTGATAGAACTCTACCCAGTTCTTGTGAAAAGCTGTATTAATATATTCCTTTGCTTGCTTTAGGATTAGCTCTTCTTCGCTATGATCTTCATCTAATAATTTTGCTACATATTGTTTCCACCTACTTTGCATATTGACCAATCTTCCTGTGTAAGTAATTCACGATTAATAACACTTTTTCGGTTTCATCGTACAAATTACTATTAATGCGATATACCAAAAAACGAAATATAAAAAGTAAAAGTATTTCCCTCGTAAATTTCATGTTATAATTCTGATTGCACGGGCATTGATTATAAAAATCTTCTAAAACATTTTCTTTTAAATAACTGATCAAAATTTTGAAATATTTTTCATAAGTTACTCTTTCATGTTGATAAACCTCCCAATCTAATCGAAGCATCACATAATCAAACTCGGGTAAACTATACTCCGAATGTTCAAAGTCTATATAGCTAAATTGATTTTCAGACATCAGTATATTACGAAATGTTAAATCACCATGAATATTCCCTAGCTTTAATCTGGCAGTTTTTGGCAACTGTTCATTGATCAAAGAAAATAACCCTGATATCTCCTCATTAAGTTCCATTGGAAGATCCATGAGCAAGGCATGGTATTTCTGTAACTCATTATCGAAATCAAAATCAATAATCTCACTACTGCCCTCATGAAATTTTGACAAATTGTTGATCGATTCTGGAATCATTTCAAATGGTGTTTCTGCTATAACCACTTTTTTACCCTGTAATAATTCTTCCATATAAAAATGTAAAAAACCAAAACGGTATACATAAGAAATTGATGGGAAATAAGGATATTCAGTAGTTTGAATGAATTCATGGTTCCTACTCGCTGAAATCTTGTTCCATTTAGACCAGCAACATTTCAATACCACATTTTGCCTCTCATTCACCCAAACTCTCTTACCTTTTTCGGCTTTTAATAAGATAGTTTTAGAGTCTAAAACAACCCGAAAGAGTTTACCAAGCATTTCTTAAGTAATTTGATAAGAGTTGAACTATTTTAAAACAAGATATTAAGGTATATGGTTAATCAAGATCTGGACTTGATAGACCTGCCTTGCAAATACCTCTAATACTCTTCTTCTTCGCATATGAAAACAACCGCTTACCGTGCATAGGACTGTTCTTCACATCATCAAAACCTGCTTCTAATAACATCCGAGTCATTGATGAAGGGGATGGAAGGAACCAATTCCATCCTGTTCGATTTAATTTCTCACGATTTCCAGAAGTATGTTCCAAAGACCCCGTAAACTTACAATAGGATTCTTCTGAGTTGAGTCCTTCTGTTTCAACTAAAATTATCCCGCCTTTCTTACACATATTATATAATATCCTTAGAGCTACAACAGGATCAGACAAGTGATAGATAACCCCTGGAAAGTAGACTACATCAAACTGGTTCATATACTTTTTGTAATCGATGGTATATATTGATGAGGACTCTATTTGGACTTTATAATCACAACCAAAAGATTTTACTAAGAATGAGGCCATATCCGCATATTTCTTGACTTCTTCAAGAGCTGTTACCTCTGCTCCCAGTTTAGCCAAAAGGAGACTTGTGCCTCCTGTCCAACAACCCACATCCAAAACTTTTTTCCCATTGAAAGCAGTTTCATCTAGATCAAATTCATTCCAAAAATTCGCCATCAAACTTAAGTGGCGATCTCTCATCATTCCTTGAACAAAAAAATCACCAAAATCATGATCATGGCCCCAGGCAAATTTTATAGCAAAATCTCGTTGCTGTTCTAATTCATAATCCTCAAACCCTTCCTGCTTCCCATCAGCTTCACCAATTTTACTATCAATATAAGACTGTAGGTCTTCCGAAGTAATGTTTTTTAACTGATCAGTCTTATAATAAGAAAACAGCGCTGACAGCTTCTGTTGTATTTGTGAAGCATTCTCTTTCTTTGCTTGTTCAGCTTTCAATGCTTTTTGGTAAATACTCTCGGCAGCACTATCACCTTTTGTTTTCCATAAACATTTTCTAATTTCTCGAAAATCAATTCTTAGTCCATCTTCATAAAGTTTTTTAATTAAACTAGTCATTTTACATTTCTTCTTCAGTTTTATTAAGATTATTCAGAGCTTACCCATTTATGAATGCATTTATATAAAGGAAAATCACTACAATGCCATTGAACCCCAGAGCACAATTGCTGCCAGGCCAAAAACTAGGAATTTTTAAGAAAATGCTCCCAGTCTTTAGGTGCTGATTTTGTTCTAGTTCCAACAATACTATAGGTAGGAGTCAACTTGTCATAAAGCTCATACTCATGATAATCAATCTTTGTATCTTCAAACCCTAAAACCCCTAACATATTAACCACTAATTGAGGAGATAAATACCACCAAACATCTTTGTTTTCTAATGTTTTGTAATTAGGAAGAAACTGGAAATATGGTATACTTGCTGGGGTATATTGATAAATCTCTTTATTCATTAAAACACGACATGCATTTTTAACTCTTCCAAGCAGACTAGTATCATACATATGATTTTTTGAATATACTTTTGGTGCTTCCGCTAAATCAGTAACTACTATTTTTTCTTTAGCATGCAATGCACCAGCACATAAAGCTTTGAATGGATCTCTTAGGTGCAATAAAATTGAACAAAATGTCACAACATCGAAATCACCCAACTCCTTTGGGATATCATAAATGGCCCCATAGAAAGTCTTGTTTTTAGATTCTAGAGCTTTGTGTGAGAACCAATAGGCATTTTTCATCTGGTTGTTATACTCGATAAATGGCTTAAACAATTGAGTATGGTCATACTGAGCAAAAGGGACAACATCCCATTCAATATTATTTCCAATATCAAAAGAAACAACATCTGCTCCTTGTTTCTCCATATAGAAGCTCAAGAATCCGCTAGCAGGTCCAAACTCTAAAACCTTCTTATCGGTAAAATCTATACCACCTAAGTATTGTCCCGTGTTTTTTCGAAGATCCCATTTACCTTTTATCTCCCCATGCCCTGGTAGATCCATTGTATGATAAAATGCACAATCTTTGATATCTTTTACTTCTCTTTCTGTTATTAGATCTAATGCCATAAACTTCGCCTGTTAATCTTATTTTTTATTGCTCTTACTAGATTCTTCTAAATACAAATTCATGTCCCAAGGACTCAAAGTACTTACGAAGCGCATAAACCTGCCAATACTCACCATAATTAATCCCATCGTGTAAAGTGAGTAAGCTTTCTTTCATTAGTCAGTAAGTGATAGCATACAACAATTTTTTGGACCCAATTTAGTAATCAAATAATTGAAAAATCTAAATACATATCTCTAGGTTCTTCGCTGTATTTATCCTCAGTAATATGAGCGATCATATTTTTAAATCTAGTTATACTTTCCGGATCTTGTTTATTATGGAATTCAATGTATTCATGCAAAACCTCATCCCTATTAGCACAACCCGCCTCTTCCCAATTTCTAGATTTTAATATTCCTTCATGTAAACCAGCATAAGCAATACCCATAGTTAAATAAAACAGTATTTTAGCTTTATCTATTACGTCTTCAGATAACTTCTCAAGATTACCTATAGAGGACAGCAACTGATAGTATTCTTCCTTCGTTTTTGCTATATTAACGATCTCGTATCCTGAATACACATTCTCACAAGTTACAATAGAAGGTATACCCCAACAAGAATACTCAAGAGCTGATGTTCCACCACTTGTTAAAATAACATCAGCTAAATATTGAATAGAGGATGAGTTAAAAGAATGATTCTCATCAAAATAAATTATATGCTTACTATCAATTACAGACATAATTCCTCTTACATTTGAATCTTCAGTATAATTTTTGAGTGATGGATGTTGCTTAAATACCCAGTTGTAAGAGTCTAACTTTTTTGCCTGCTCAAGTGTATCCATGAACCATTCATAGAAATCTACATAGCAATTTTGAATGAGATAATGTGGATCATCATTCATAGCATGAAGCATCACGAATACGGTTGGTTTCTCGTAGTCTAAATTGAATTTGTCACAAAACTCTTCTTTGGATGTATAGATTTTCTTATCCGGCAAATAAGCCTGAATAGCATCGTAATCTTTAACATGGCCCTTACTCCTAAGAGAAATGTATTTATCAGCTTTTTCTAACAAATAGTCATTTCCAAAGTGCTTTGAGATTCTTTCAAACAAGCCCATAGGAATACAAATCGGATAATATAAATCCCCACAACTGTGCTCAAATTCCTTATACTTAACAATATTACCTAAGCCACCTGCACTTGAATAAATAGGAACCTGATTGTTAATAAGAAATCGCAAAGGGGCTCCATTATATACTCCTGTAAGATGAGTAAAATACCCTGCTACAATATCATACTTTTCTTTGATTTGATTTGTGGCTTCAATAAACTTAATCGCATTTACAATATTGGGTATGATATCCTCATCTAAATAATGGATTGTAGCATAGCGATACTTCAGATAACTATCATAGATACTCGAGCCAATCAAAGTTCCTCGGAAGCTAATGTTTAAAATATCTTTAGGATCTTCAAGGGAATCATAAATAGCTTGGGCTTTCTCTGAGATTTCACCCATCATCGGTTTAGTCAGCTCATCAACACTGAGAAAGATGTTTGAACTAAAACTATCCTGAACACATTTTTCATATAAATACGAGGCAGGTATGCTTTCAAACAAGTATATAGTCTTTGCTTTGTATGCACTGGCTAATATTGCATTCGTTGTTGAGAGTAGCATTGCCCAAAAGCTATTACCAGCAACTCCCTCACTTAACACATATTTATTGGAAGAGTTGTTATGGGAACCCATTGATTCCCAAAATTTATTGTTCTTCTCAATAAAAGTTCTTCTTGGAGTATACCTACAATAAGCCTTCTCTAATAGAAGGTTTTCTATCTTATTAAGTGCTGATAAAGCTAGTGGAATCAACCTCATTATCGCTGCTAATTTTTCTCCATTAAAAACCAATTAAAATCATCTAGTGGAAAATTATTATCCCGATGATAAGCAAATCCATAGTCTACTAATTTCAGGTTTTGAAATTTGTCCATGATTTCACCGGCAAAGTCTCTTTTGAATAATTTTTCTTCATTACCCCTATAATTTATGCTAACTGGACTGGGGTTATAATATTCTATAACACACAAATACTTATGTGTTGCATCATACATTCTTTGATAAATATCATCTAACTTTGTCGGGTTAATGTGAATTAGAACTCCCATTGAAAAGACGAAATCATGCTGTTTTTCTTCAGCATACTCCAATATTGACATTTCATGAACGGAAGTAAGGTCTAGTTTCTTCAATTCTTGGACAGCCT
The DNA here is from genome assembly GCA_902615835.1 of uncultured Verrucomicrobiota bacterium. Classification (GTDB taxonomy): domain Bacteria; phylum Verrucomicrobiota; class Verrucomicrobiia; order Opitutales; family Seribacteraceae; genus Seribacter. The sequence goes on along the minus strand of CACMQL010000001.1, from coordinate 83,514 downwards.
CAGAATTTATCTCGATGGCATTTAGTTTAGATGTTGGCAATAACCTACATATTGCAGCTAAGTTCAAGCCTATATTAGCACCAAACTCTATTACTGAATTTACTCCATGAGTCTTCGCTAAAATACTTGCAAATAAATAAGTTTTCCAAGCTAAGCGATCTTCTCCTGATTCTCTCTTGTTATAATCATTACCAAAAGAGCCTGCCCAAAATTTCTCTTGTTCTGTTTGATAGTCCATAGTTTCAAATTTTTGTTCTTAAGATGATTGATAAATCAATGTTAACATATTCTTGTAAAACGCGGGTGAAGGAACTGTTATCTCTTCACCATTATTTTTCTGCTTCAATGCTTCAGCCACAGTTAATAGGTCATTTTCTGGGTCTGCATAAGAAGTCTCTTCGTAAAAGTATTTTTCAGATAAAAGCTTTAAGCCTTGCTCGTTAAGATAAACGGTCAAATGCCTTTCAGCTAGATGCAAAAGATGAACTTCGGGATAATGCTGATTCCATTTTTCCTCATATAAATTACAACTGAAACTATCTCTGTTAGGAGTAGCTGTAATTAAAAGATATCCATCGGGGCTTAATAAGCTAACTGCTTTTTTTAAGTATGCTTTAGCATCAATGACATGTTCTATTACTCCCCTAAAAATAATCACATCGAATTTTTCTTCTATCTCGATCTCAGGAAATTCACCATAATAGACTGGAAAAAACTTTGATGCTTCTACGGCAGCAGCTTCGCCAAATTCAACTCCATGGCATTTAAAACCTTCTTCCTCAAATACCTTTAAAAAAGCACCATTGCTGCAACCAACATCTAGTACCTTACCAGAAGTAATAAATTTACTCATCAATGAATATTCCAGATCATACATATGATTTCTTTGAGTATTCTTCTTTTTGTCAGACTGGTGAACCTCATTCAAGTAATTGGCATAATACCCAGATAGACCTTCAATACTTAAGCGATTCTGAATATATACTACATCGCAGTCTTCGCATCTAACAGCAACAAAGCCTCGTACTTTTCTGCCCCAAGGCTCAGATCTCTTGGATTGGCACCAAGGGCAACAGTCCAAGTTTACCTGTTCTAGCTTATCATTTTTTGTTTTCATTAATTTAATTTCATGAACTATGAAAAGCGAACGGAGACTCCCTTTTCCTTTAAATAAAGTTTAGCTGCTTGAGGTGTTTGTTCAGTAAAATGAAAAATGCTAGCTGCAGCAATTGCTTCAGCGCCACCTAGTAAAACTGCATCAGCCAAATCCTGATAGTTCCCCGCTCCCCCCGATGCAATTACTGGAATTGATAGCTCTTGAGTTACCATCTTTATCAATTCAAGGTCATAACCATTCATAGTTCCATCATTATCAATAGAAGTTAGCAGAATTTCACCCGCACCTGCGTTTTCCATTTCCTTTGCCCAATCTAGGACCCCTTTACCAGTCTTTTCTTTCCCACAATATCGATAACACTCATAATCTCCATTTGAATGTCGTTTGGCGTCAATACTTAGCACTATACACTGGCTTCCAAAACGCTCTGCAATTTGACTAATAAGTTGGGGAGAATCAAATGCTGCTGTATTTATAACTATTTTATCTGCTCCGACACTTAGTAATGTCCGAACATCTTCCAGCGTTCTTATTCCGCCACCTACTGTGAATGGCACAAAACATTCCATCGCAAGATCTTCTATGATGTCAAAATCTGGTCTAGTATTCTCTTCGCTAGCTATGATGTCAAAAAGGACTAGTTCATCTACATCTCTAGAATTATATACTTTTATGGCTGGAAGAACAGTTCCTAAACGTCTCCAACTATCAAACGCTACTCCTTTTACTAATCCTAAATCTTTCCAGAGTAATGTTGGTATAATGCGTGTTTTTAGCATGATTCAGAAAATTTCAAGAAGTTACGCAGAAGAACAAATCCATTCTTAGAGCTTTTCTCAGGGTGAAACTGAGTTCCAAAAATATTGTTATTTTGAACTATGGATACAAATTCAAATCCATGCGTAGTTGTTCCGAGTATAGCCTCTTGGTTTTGAGGGATAAAATGATAGCTATGAACAAAATAAAAATCAGTGCCATTAGAGATATGTTCTAGTAGTAGATTTTCCTCCTTATAAGAAACCTCATTCCAACCTATGTGAGGAATTCTAGTATTTTGAAGCTCTAGTTTAACTACTTCTCCAGCTATATATCCCAGTCCCTTTGTCTTATTATGTTCATAGCCCCAATCTGCAAGCAACTGCATACCAAGACAGATTCCTAAGATCGGAGTTTTTTCTTCTAAAACTGCTTTCGTGAGAGCTTTGCCCCATCCCATATCATGTAAGCGCTGCATGCCCTCTGAAAAAGCACCTACTCCTGGCAATATGATCGCATTAGCATCCTCAATATCGTCAGCGTCTTTACTAACAATAACATCACTACCGCACTCTTCCAAAGCCCTTCTCACCGAGGCTAGATTACCCATTCCATAATCTATCACTAAGGTAGTCATTTAGTTATCATCGTTGATCTTTTCTAAATTCCCCTGACTATCTTTGATTAACTTACCTTTGTTATCGCATTTGAAAATTCTCTTGTTAGTAAACCGATCGCATATTTTTATGAACTCTTCCATGCTTATGCCTACACGGCAAAGTATCTCCTCGATGGGCTTGCCTAAATAAGTCCAAGGAAATTTCCCATCTAATTTTCTGACTATATCTAATCCTCTCTCTCTGGTTAAACGACCTCTGCGAATCAAGAGAGAAGCCTGATCGGTTGCTCTACCATATCCAAATTTCAAGAACTTAAAGTATTCGTGAATACCATTTTGATGATTATCAAGGTTTTCATAATCTACCATTGAACCCTCAACTGCATCCCCGAAAGTCTCCATTCCGTATGCTTGAGATATCAAATAGTTATCAATTCCATTCCATGGAATAAATTGTCCTAAGTTGAGGCATTTTACGCCAACCTTTTCAAGTTCTTCAGCACTGGGGTATGTATAGGGCAACATATCATTAGCAGTAATACCGTCCATGCCTACAATATCATTAATTCGAAGTCCCAGCATTCCTCCGAATTCCTCAAGCCACGCTCGGTCCATAACATGTCCGTCAACCTCACTTTTAGGACCTCCGTGTTCATTCTCTGGGTTTTCTCCCCAAATTACTAGTGAGATATTAAACTTAACAGCAACACGCACAGGCAGTGTAAACATGCCTACATGCTCGGGCCATGAAATATCTCCTACTTGGTATAAGCCGATTCTGTTGAGCTTTGCTCTCACTTTGGGATTTGGCGTCATCTCAATGTAATCCGCTCCTATATTTTTAAGGTTCTCTATATTCCGGCGTCCAATTTCCGATAAATGACAAGTGGTCGAAGTTACGCATAGAGGCGTCATACCATACTCAAGCATAGTTAGAACTTGATATGTACTGTCTTTCCCTCCACTAACTGGGACAATACAATCCCAGTTAGTACCATCGCAGGAACGATATTTATCTAAGATCTGTGATAGTTGTTGCTTTTTGACATTCCAGTCTATGTTGGGTCTACTTTCAAAAGTGATACAAGCGATACATACCCCATCATCATTAAAGGAAAGGTTAGGTTTGGTTTCAGGGAATAAACACTTTGTGCAATAATCTATTTTTTTCATAATTTTTAGTAGATGAGGATATTAGGAGTTAATTATGGTATATTTAAGCTCTGCAATCTCCCAGTCTGCTTGATTATCAATATCTTGAACTTCTAAATGTGGAAGAATCAGAGGTTTGATTTTGGGCAACCATAGATTTTTGCTTTTTTTAAAAGCAGCGGTTCTTAAAAAGTAAAACTGACCAGCATCATGATAACACTCTTCTAGGTCCTGTGATCGAGTATGAATATATCTTTCATCAGCCATCATTACATAATCATCCTTAATTCTTAGTGATCGCTGAATTGGATAGCTAAAAACTGTTACGGGAATAACGCCGTCTATTTCATCTTTATCTCGACACAATTCGAAGGCCTCTTTTATTACATCAGATTTAATTAGAGGTGAAGTTGGGTAAATACAGCAAAATGTTTCATACTTTTCACCTTGTTTTTCTAAGCATTCAAGAACTTCAATTAGAGCATCGGGTGTGGTTGCAGTATCATTCGAATTCAATTCTGATCTAAAGAAAGGCACCTCAGCTCCTTCTTTAAGACTAATTTCAGCTATTTTTTTGCTATCTGTAGAAACAATAACCCTCTCAAAGCATTCTGAACTTAATGCCGCAGCTATAGAATAGTGAATTATCGGTTTACCGTGGAAATCCTTAATATTTTTGTTGGGGATTCTTTTACTCCCACCACGAGCCAATATAATTGCAACTGCCTTTGCTATTGCTAGATGATTCCTATTTTTTTGTTATTTCTCTCCAGACACTGCTTCGCATTCAAAGCAACTTTTTGGATGTCTAGAGCTTCATTAAACTGCTCAATCCAGTATTCTTGAGCAATATCATTTGACTTCAATTGTGACACAAAATGCTTAACTTCTGCTTCTAAAATTTTAGTTTTATCGATTACTGGTGTTTCAAAAACTAACTCTTTCTTTTCGTTACATTCTTTATGTATCTGACAACCAACTAGATCGATTTCCCAATTACCTTGTTCAGTGACGATTTTGATGTTTCTGGTGTATTTTTTTTGAAGAATATCTAAGTGAATTGTTAAGTTGAATTTTCCTTCCATCAGCATACTAATATCAACAACATCCTCTACATCTATGTCTAAAGAACTTCTCTTGCCACCAACACAATTTAAATACAATGGCTTGCCAAATATCCAAATCGCATAGTCGATTTCATGAGAAGCAGTTAATATCGTGCCACCCCCCAGTTCTTTTTTGCCAACATAACTATTACGATAATCTTCATATGGATGCCAATCAGGGAAGTATTGCCCATAATCAATCGACACAGAACAAATACCATTTATTGTATTGTTCTGTAATAAACTTTTTAGATGTGCTAGTAAGGGATGAAATCGATAATTAAATGCAACGAAAAAACCTAGGTTTTTGTCTATAATAATTTTTTTTAAACTTTGGCAGTCTTCAATTTCATGAACAAAAGGTTTTTCGATAAATAGGTGGCAGCCTTTTTTTGCAGCCATGATAGCAGTTTTTAGGTGAAGGCTTGTTGGATTTGTAATAAATGCAATATCGGCTTGCCAATCTGTTTTAATATCAATTACTTCAATTTTATTTTCTTCTATAAACTTACTAGAAGTAGTTGTATTATTCGGAGTTAGAATTCGAGCATCGGGAAACAATTTACGGTAGTTGCTGCAATGTTTTTTTCCTATGGAACCTAAACCAAAAAAAATTGCACTGAATTCACTCAAATTTAATTTATTTTAAACTGATTCCCTATCTTTAGATAAACATCCTTCTCAATTGCGTTAAGTTTTGGAACGATCTCAAATTCATTTAATATTAAGCAACCATCAGCACATGATATGACGAGTCTTTCTTTATCAATTATATCAACAATCCTACCTACCCCTTGTGCAGGATATTTGTTATCATAGAAGGCAGAGGCTTTATTAATAAACAGATACTTGTTGTACAGTATTGTCTCCGCTCTATTAAAAGGCTCCGCATACACACGGATAATATTAATTATTTGCTCTACACGTTGTTGCCAATTAATCAGAAAAGTACCTCGAAGTTTTCCATAATAGGAACCTAATCCCAATTGTTTTTGCGGTGTTATTTTACCCCCTACAATATCACGAAAATGTTTTTTCAGAAGTTCTGCACCGCAGCTCATCGCTTTAGTGTAGAGAGAAAAGCCAGTATCATCTCTAACAATTGGAAAGATCTCTTGAACTAATATATCTCCTGTATCAATCCCTTCATCCATTAAATGAATCGAGATGCCATACTCTTTTTCGCCATTTGCTATAGCCCATGCCGTAGGTACCGGACCTCGATATTCAGGCAGCTTACTCGGATGAATGTTTATACAACGCCCTGGACATAAATTGAGCAATCTTTTGGGCAGAATTTTTCTATAATATACGGAAAAGATAAAGTTGGGCTCAATGCTTTCAATTTTATCAATTAATTTTGTTGTAAGTTTCGATGGGCAAACAACATCCAAGCCCATTTTTCCTGCTTCCTCTAAAACTGACTTATAATTATAAGTTTTATCTAAAGGCAACTCATAAGTAACAACCAAAGAAACCTCAATATCACTGATAGAATTAAGATATTTCAAAAAATCTACGCAGATTTGCTGGCAGCCCAATACTACGATTTTTATTTTTTTACTGCTCATGACGACGAAATATTTCTGCTCCTTTTTGTGGTTCAGTCATACCTAACTTCCCACTACCAACAATAAGCTCTAGCTCCCTAATTTTTTTAACTAATAACTTGGTCTGAGCTTCTGTAATTGAAACAGGTGCATCACAGCAATCTGAATGCTCATCAATCATGTAATGCTTTTCAACAATGATAGAGCCTGCTGCGACAGAATACAAAGGTACTTCTATACCATTCGTATGATCAGAATAGCCAACAGGAACATCAAACTTTTTCTTTAAAGTGCTAATCGCACCTAAGTTTGCATTTTCTGGTTTTAAGGGATATGAGGACACGCAGTGCAATAATGCAAGGTCAGCCTGTTCTTCTTTGAAAATATTTACAGCGTTTTGAACTTCATCTTCTGAAGCCATGCCAGTCGAAAGTATAGTTGGGATACCTTTTTGAGCAATGCTTTTCAAAAAAGGGATGTTTACGACATCAAAAGAAGCTAACTTATATACCAGAACTTCTAGTTGTTGTAGAAAGGCGGCACTTGATTCATCAAAAGGTGTTGAAAGGAAAATCATATTCTGATCTTCAGCATGTTTCTTTAACTTTTCAAAATCCTCGAACGGCAACTCGCATTTCTTCAAAATATCAAAAATAGGAGATCCTGTATGAGTTCTTTGTTCGGTGATATAAGTCTGAAACTTAATTGCATCTACCCCTGTTTTACTAGCACTATCAATCAACCTCCTCGCCTCATCAAATGACCCATTATGGTTAATGCCTGCTTCGGCGATAACAAAACAACGATTCCCTTTTATCATATCAGAAAACGCAACTTTTTTCATTAATTTTCCCTTTCTTACCAGGCGCTAAATCCTCCATCGACTACTAAGTTGTGTCCGTTAGTGTAGGTCGATGCAGATGATGCTAAATAAATAACCGCCCCCATTAATTCCTTTGCTTTTGCCATTCTTTTCATAGGGCAACGCAAACCGTAATTTTTTTGAAAATCTTCTCCCTGTGGATTGTCTTCATTTAAGATACCACCGGGAGATATCGCATTTACCCTAATATTGTGTTTTGCTAAGTGAACAGCAAAATACTTTGTCATCTGAATGACTCCAGCTTTTGTGGCACCATAAACTTCAGAGTTTTTGCGTGCACAATCAGTGTAGATTCTGGGATCCGGACTAACGAGACCATAAAAAGATGCAATATTTATAATATTCCCCTGCTTACTTCCATTTTCTATACAATTAGCTACATAGTTTCTAATACAGTAAAATGTTCCTTTGAGATTAACATCCATGACCCAATCAAATCGTTCTTCTGTTCTCTCAGAAAATGGTTCGAAATCGCTAACCCCAGCATTATTAATTAATATGTCTACTCTCTTGTGCCACTTCCATGCATCGCGAAAAACCTGAATAACCTCGTTTTCATTTCTAATATCGGCACTAAGGGATAATACACTATCATTCTGCCAATCTTTTGACTTAAGGTCTATTGCACAAACATACGCACCTCTTTCTGTCATAGTCTCAACAATCGAATGACCTAATTGCCCATTTGCTCCAGATACCCATACAACTTTTTCTTTTATATCAAACAGCTTATCCATGCCTTTTACTTTAATGTTACGAATTGCCAGAAAGAAGTTGCTTTAAGTAATGGTTCATTTTGATGAGCCCATTCACTTCTTTGTAGTACTCAATTGTAAAATATTTTGCCGGTAAATCCCTGATCTTCTCCCAAATTTTATCAATATCATTAGTATCTAAGTGATCATGTGAATCAACATACTTACCATTAACTAAAGAGCATTTGGAAAAATGAACCTGGGCTGTTCTTTCTAATGGCAACTTACTCATATAATCGCTAAAAGCTACTCGTTTGCGATTAGAAGTTATTAATGCATGGGCATAATCAAACAATAGTGAGATTCTAGCCTCTTTAACTACCTCTGATATAAAATCGGCATCAGTCACCCATTGGTAAGCCGAGCTTTCCAGGAAATTATTATTTTCAACGGCAATAGTAATATCAGCCCCTAAAAACTCTCTGATTTTATCGATATTACTAGTAGCATTATCGATCATCTTATTTCGATCATATACAAACCCTCCTGCTTGAAAAACCCCTTGCTTATCAAGCAAAGGTCGGTCACAACAGGTCGCAATATGAAATGAAATGAGTTTTAATTGATTGCTATTTTTTTTAATTTTTTCCAAATGTTTCCAATCTGAGGTTTTTAACTTATGAATCGGTTGGATATCACAATGAAACAACTCATATGGAATTTCCCAATCTAAAGAAAAGTCACGCCCTTCTAAACAGCCACTTGAAGACACAATTTCTTTAATACTGTTTTGTTCAGTAAAAAGTTTGGAAATGGGTGTGGCAACCATTCTCATCATGATTCTATTTATGCTAAAATCTGGCTGACGGCCTTAATAACATCTTCAATGTCCTTATCACTTAACTTGGCCGACAAAGGCAGACTAACAGTTTGCCGTCCTACAGTCTTTGCAAGTGGGTAATCATCTGCGTTCCAGTCTAAATGATTTTGATAGAATGGATGCTCGGGAATGCTAAGGTAATGAACCCCAACACCTATATTATGACGAGTCATTTCATTTAAAAACTGATCCCGATTTATTCCACATACTTTATCATCTACTAGTATGTTAAATATGTGGTAGCCATGTTTATCGCCATTGGGAACCTCAGCAGGAGTTCTAACAGGAAAGCTTGAAAAACTATTTCGATAAAAATCCCATATTTCTTTTCTTCTCTCCCAATTTTCTTCAATTCTTCTCAACTGATGAATTCCTATGGCTGCTTGAAGATCAGTCATGTTGTACTTAAAACCACACTCTTTAACTAAATAATGCTTATAACCTTCATCCGAGTACCGTTTCCATGCGTCATTAGACATACCATGAAGGGCCAAAGTCTTAAGACGTTTTGCATCCTCTTCACTTTTAGCCAAAATCATTCCACCTTCAGCAGTTGTTAAATTTTTAGTAGCATAGAAACTAAAACAAGAAAAATCGCCAAAAGTTCCTGCTTTTTTTCCTTGATGCTCACTTTCAATGGCATGAGCACAATCTTCAATGATTTTGAGATTATGATTCTCCGCAATCATCTTTATTTTCTCCATTTCACAACAACGACCATTTAGATGTACTGGCACGATCGCTTTGGTTTTCTCATTTACCTTTTTTTCAATCTCAGCAGGGTCTATATTGTAGGTGACCGGATCAATGTCTGCTAAAACAGGAACTCCACCTGCATGTATGATAGCATTTAATGTTGAACAAAAAGTTAATGGAGTGGTGATAAACTCATCCCCTCTTGTTACCCCAGATGCAACGAGAGATAGATGTAAGGCAGCAGTACAAGAAGATACTGCAACAGGATAATATTCCCCGTCTTTGTATTGATTAAATTCTTTTTCAAATAAATTAACTTTGGGTCCTGTTCCCAACCAAGTGCTTTTGAGAGTATCGACAACTTCTTGTATTTCATTGTTTTCAATTTTAGGGGAACCAAAAACAAGGAAATTATCTTTTTTCCTAACAGGATTAAATGTTTTTCTCAGAGTCTTTGTGCAGTAGAAGGCAAATTGACGCAACCAAGCTCATGTATTACGCCGTCTACATTTTTAAGATTAATTACAGGTAGAATATCACTAATAATATCAAGGTTTTGCCTTGATTGGTCTTGCAATCCCAGCCAAAGGTGGAAGCTACCCGCACACAATAATTGAGTATTAAATTGTATGATTGCGGTTCTTTGTGATTGATTTTTCAGTTTCTCTTCACAGATCGTATGATTTAAATAAAAGATTGGTTCTTTCAACAACTCGGAGCAAAAACAAATGGATATATGAGCACCTTGTATAGTATTCTTAGTTATAAATGAAATATAAAAGGATATAGTTTCTCCTATATTAAATGTTGTTGTTGCAGCTCCATTACTATCAATAACTTTAAATTTATTCACTCTTGCTAAACCATTCCCTCTTCGAAACTTTGAATTATCTAAATAGGAATCCTCAGTAATTTCAGTTTGCATATTTTGTCCATGGTATTTCTTGACAACATTTAATGTAAGTCCGTCATCCGTAATAATTCCATTATTTAATAATATAGCACGATGACATAATTTCTTTATTAGTAGAATGTTGTGACTAACGAATAAAATCGTCCTACCTTTTGAGGAAACATCCTTCATTTTGCCAATGCACTTATCTTGAAATGCTTGATCCCCAACGGCCAAAATTTCGTCAATTATCAGGATTTCTGATTCCAAATGTGCTGCTACAGAAAAAGCAAGTCGAACAAACATCCCGCTTGAATATCTTTTAACTGGAGTATCCATAAACTTTTCTAATTTAGCAAAAGTTACAATTTCTTCATATTTCCGATCTATTTCATGTCTTTTCATTCCAAGGATTGTTCCATTGAGATATGTATTTTCTCTACCTGTAAGATCTCCATGAAAACCAGTGCCAACTTCCAGCAGGGAACCAACTCGTCCCCGCAAAATGGCATTTCCTGAAGTCGGTTCTGTAATTCTACTAAGAATTTTAAGTAAGGTAGATTTACCTGCACCATTCTTACCAATTATCCCAACTATCTCACCTTTATTGACAGTAAAATTAATATCTTTAAGAGCAAAAAAATTGTTCTTATTTTTTAGTCTACCTTCACTACAAATTTGATCATCTATTATTGCATCTTTAGGAATAAATTTTTTGCCTATTATTTTATAAAAAATTGCTTTTGTTTCCTCTGCAAAGGAGCGTGCTCCAAGTGCACCTAAGCGATAAACTTTAGTCAAATTATTTACTTCTATTATTGGCTGATCCATGCCTGAATTCTCTTTATAAATAATCGATATAGTTTTTTTGAACTTTGTTGTACAGTATGATTCCAGAGAATGCTATAATGGCGGTAATAGTCACAGAGGAAATAGCCAGTTCTGCTGAAACACTGCCTTTTCCTAAAAACATCAGTCGGTAGCTTTCTACAATAAAAGAAAGAGGATTGCACCACATGAGCCATTTTAATTTTTCTGGGAGTTCGCTAAGTGGGTAAATGATAGGACTTACATACATAAAAAATTGCATGACTAAGCCGCCAAGTTTTTCGAAGTCCCGATATTTCACTGTGATAGCGGACATTAAAAAACCGATTCCCATGGCAAGTAATGCCGATTGTAAAATTAGCAAAGGTAAGAATATTAAGTAGGAGGTTATACCAAATGAAGCTTCCTCGCCTAAGTGAATTTTAAATCCTGCATAAACAATTAAAAAAATAATTATCTGCAAAAATAATGTAAAAAGATTAGTAATACATACTGCAATTGGGGGAATCATGCGTGGGAAATAGACTTTTCCGAATAAACCAGCATTGCTTTGTAAGGCATTTGCGTTAGATCCATATGTGCTAGCAAAGTAATTCCACCCAAGCATACCTGATTGGTAAAATAAAAAAACAGGTAAGCCATCAGTAGGAAGTTGAGCAACCATGCCGAATATTACAGCAAAGACGCCTGTGCCAAACAAAGGTTGAGCTATAAGCCATAGAGGACCGAGGACTGTTTGTTTGTATTGGGATACTAAATCTCGTCTAATTAAAAGGAATAACAAATCACGATAGTGCCAAATTTCTAGAAAATTAGTATCTAACCATCCAGAGTTAGCTTTTATATGAATTTCAATAGTTTTAGAATTCACAGAAAAATTTCTTAACTTCGTTCAATCATCTAGAATTGGGGTCTTCAGAATTATCAAAACAAGGTATATATAAATGGGGCGTAGCTACTTCCCCCCATTATGATTAAAGCTCCAAATAAAAGGAGGACTAAAATTATAGGGGTAAGCCACCATTTTTTGTTATGTTTGAGCATGAGCAGTAGCTCGTAAATAAAACTTTTCTCTTTTTCTTCATTTATAATTTTATCGAAATCTTGATTATTTTGATCATTCATTTTTAAAATTGGCGAAGGTATTGCTTGGCAGAGTTTGGTTGTTCCACATTTCTCCAGTAACTTTGCAAATTATTTTTTGGATGTTTCATGTCTGCCTTGCCAAATATACGCAATATAACGGCAAAGGGAGAGAATATTACGAAGTAAAATAGGGGAAGGGTGAGCCAGGTAATCGTAGTATCAATAAGAAATAAAATTTTATTCCATAGCCACCAAACAATTTGAAAAATACCTTTTGATAATAGGCAAAGAACACCAGTAGAAATACCAATTCCACCAAACCAGTAGGCAATCTTAAAATTTAAGTGTTCGGAATCGGATAGGAAATAAATGATACATGTCCAAACGATCCCCACTAGAGGAAAACCGAGGATTAATTTCAGAGCAAAAGCAGATCTTTTTTTTGCCATCTAATTGAAAGGGTTGAACAGATGTTTCAGCAAAGTATTAATTAATCCAATGAAAATTGTGAAATATGAGAATCTTTGGAGACTTTATTTGAAGATGGCTGTTCAGATTTGTAAAGGATATGGTTTTCTAGGACCAATAAATCCATCTCGGTCGCCATAAAGCAGCTATAGGCATCTTGCGGAGTGGATACGATTGGCTCACCTCTCACATTGAAACTTGTATTTACAATAACTCCTGAACCTGTCTTTTGTTCTAATTTTTTAATTAAGCGATAGTAACGATCATTACGATTTTCTGAGACACTTTGGATCCTCGCCGAATAATCAATATGTGTGATGGCGGGCAGCGAAGATCTTTTTAATCTAACTCTCTTAAGTAAGTCGGGATCGGTCATACTTTCCTGATCTTCTGTTGATAGTGCTGTCCTAATTGCCTCTTTTACTGGTGCCACTAAAAGCATGTAAGGGGAGGGGACCTTTAGATCGAAATATTCGGCAGTTTTTTCTTCCAAAACGCTTGGAGCAAATGGTCGAAAGGATTCGCGGTATTTTATACTCAGATTCATTTGAGTTTGGATATTTTCGCTACGAGCATCGCCTATGATACTTCTGCCCCCAAGAGCACGCGGACCAAACTCCATTCTACCTTGAAACCAGCCAATAATTTTTTCTTTCTCTATAGCATCACAAACTTTATACAATAACTCATCCTCATCGGAAAAATGGTGTGATGGAGCTTTGGTTTCCTTTAGAAATTCCGAAATCTCCTCATTTTCGAATCGAGGACCAAGGTGACTTCCTTTCATCGAGTCATTCTTGTTAACGACTCTCTCTCTCTTAAGTAGTTGAAAGTTCGTAAAAAGTGCAGCACCGAGAGCACCTCCTGCATCCCCTGATGATGGTTGAATCCAAATGTTTTCAAATACTTTTTTTGCAAGTAGCTTTCCATTGGCCACGCAATTAAGGGCAACGCCTCCGGAAAGGCATAAATTCAATTGGCCTGTCTCTTCGCGGGCAAATTTCGCCATTTTGATGACGATTTCTTCAGTGACTGCTTGTATGGAGGCAGCAAGGTCAATTTCTCTTTCGGTAATTTTTTCTTCAGTTTTCCGAGGAGGACCACCAAAAAAATTAGCAAATCGATGATTGGTCATGGTAAGCCCTTGGCAGTAATTGAAATATTCTAAGTTTATGGCAAAGGAACCATCTTCTTTAAGATCGATTAAATGTTCGAGAATTTGATCACGATAAACAGGCTTTCCATAGGGTGCTAAGCCCATTAACTTATATTCTCCGGAGTTTACTTTGAATCCGCAAAAGTAGGTGAAAGCACTGTATAGAAGTCCAAGTGAGTGTGGGAATTGAAGAGATTTGACTAATTCCACTTGGTTGCTGTGGCCTACACCAATGGTGGCAGTATCCCACTCACCGACACCATCCATAGTCAAGATGGCAGCTTCTTCAAATGGACTTGGGAAAAATGCACTGGCTGCATGAGATTCATGGTGCTTGGTAAATATAAGAGGCTTTTTCCACCGTCCAGGAAGTCCTTTTTTAATTTCCCTTGGCAAATGTAATTTTTGCTTCAGCCATTGGGGCATCGCTCTTAGAAAAGAGCCAAAGCCAGAAGGAGCAAAACTTAGGTAGGTTTCAAGCAGGCGGTCAAATTTGAGAAAAGGCTTTTCGTAAAATACCACATGATCGATTTGTTCCAATGTGCAATTAGCCTCCTTTAAGCAAAATCTAATGGCATGGCTAGGGAATGATTCATCGTGCTTAATTCGAGTAAATCTTTCTTCCTGTGCAGCTGCAATAATTTCATCATCACAAACGAGTGCGGCGGCACTATCATGATAGAAGGCGGATATTCCGAGAATTTTAATCTTTAATAGTTGGAGATTTCTCCATCAGCCATTGTGAGAGTTTGTTAAAAGGGAATACGTGGGATCGGTGCTCTTTGATTTCGTAGTCTTTACTGCCCAAGTGGACTTGGAAAAAATGAGGAATGTTTGTTCTCTCTGCTTAATAACAGATTTGTTTACTGAGCTGACGATCGTCTGTTTTGCACTCCACGGCAAACCAGGGCTTTTAATTTTTTAACACCACAAAATCAATTTCCTTCCCTTGAGCGTTGCGTATGAATTGTAAGGCCATTTCTTCTCCCCTTGCATCCTCCCACAGATGGCAAAATTTGAAGAGGTGAGATGCTACCATGTTTTCATACCTGGCAGATTCATCTGAGCATACAGACCTGTCCCACATGTAGACTTTTTTTCTTTTTTAAGGGAGCGCAAGGTCGAGTTGGTCCATGGAGATATGCTAAAACATACATAGAGGTTTTCCAGCATCGATACCCACTTTTCGGCAGTTTCAAACGCAACTTGTAGGTCAGTGGATAAATTGTTGATCGAATGGAGGGATCCTACCCGGTCGGTAAGAAGGCTGGACAGGATTTAAACCTGGCTGACATTACGGACATTCTCCAGGCTTACCAAATCTTCAAAAATTATCCGTTTAGCCCGCACTCTTTCCCACCTTCTCCATTGCGTTTCACTTGATTTGATCTGTTGTTCTGGGAAACCCCCAAAACATAGAAGATTTAGCACTTGGGATTCTGAGCAATCTGGACAGATTTCATCCAGCGTCAAAGGGTGCAGTCGGTAATAATAATACCTGCCCTGAAGAGAATCTTCACCTTTTCGAAAATAATCCAATCGTGTTGAACCGGTGAACAAGAATTGGGTATCCGATTTATTAGATCGTAAACCCTTTGATTAGGGATTTCCAATCTTTGTACTTATGAATTTCGTCCAAGATTATAAGTTTTTGGTCGGGAGGGAGCTGACCAGCCAGCAAGTCTTTTCGAATTAGGGGAGAGTCCCAATTTAAATAGGCTGGGTGTTTCTCGTTGCCGGAGGGCAAAAATTGGAGAGATAAAGTAGTCTTTCAAATTTGTCTGGGACCGCTAATAAAAACCATTTTTTCGGATAAATCTTTTTTTACATAAGGTGTAAGGTAGCGATTCACTTTTTTAGTAAATTAGACTATAATCTAAGATATTCAAAATAATATTGGATTTTGGTCTAAAATATTTAAAGCGTGGTTGAGTCAATTTATATACTCGAATAAAAATGTCATATTGAGCCTGTTAGTTCCCAAAGCTTAGGCGCTGATTGACCAGAGCCTGAAGTTTCTTGATTGCAGTCTGCTTTGAATCTACATTGGCAAGGGCGAGGGCAAGCATGGTGCCTCCGACATTACGTCGGCCTTCGATTGTTGCTCGGATCCTTCCATCTAGGCTGTATCCTCCACTGGGGAATCTTATTGGTGAGTCCGGCAATGCTTTGCTTGGCCAAAAGCATCGAAATACATGCAGGTTTTTTCCGTCTTTGGTGAATTCGTAAGCTTCGAAAGCAATTTTATGACTATTCTTGGCAATTGAAATAACTTTGGGCGATTGGCCAATTGGGGGGCTGACTTGCTGCAGTCCAGTTAATGGAAGGCAGGCAGCCGGGGAGTGGGTTGAGAGGACAGCGGTGCATGCACCGCCTGATTCCCAGTTGGCTTCGAAGGTCTGCCAGTACTCTTGGTTTGGGTTGAAGATCATTTCTCGTGAACCGATTTGTTTGGAAATCATTCGATCCCTTTGCTGCCATTGTACCGAATTTGCATCAGAATAATGAAGCTGGGCAGTAATTTGATTCGAGATCACTTGTTCTTTTACTAATATCTCGGGATCATTTATGTTGAGGGAGATTTTGGGTAGTTTTTCTAATTTCTCTTCGTGGGTGGAATAATATAATTCTGAGCCAAAAAATATAAGTATGACCCATGCAATCGTAAGCACTTGAAAAGGCCATGGGGTAGAAAATCGTATATTTGACCAGTACAAGGGGTTCGTCCCCATGCTTGTAAGAATAATCCCTCCCTTGGCTAATCTTGCCAAAAAGAAGAGGGCAAGAAGGATGAATAAATTTTCGATCCAGCCAACCATGTCATGAAAACTTGGAAGAACCCAGCTTCCAAACTGATAAATAGGCGTATCCAAAATATGGCCTGCTCCGTTGATTTTGATCATTGATAAGCTGAAGGCCCTAACCAAGTTTAAGAGCAAAGCAACCAAAGCACCAACCAAAACGAAAATAAAGCGGTTTATGATCCCAAAGCCATAATACACCCCTAGGAATAATGTGATGACTACGGATGCTTGAAAACCCTGTATACCACTGCAAGCCTGATCAATTCCAATCTGACCGAATTTACCCACATCAATAACTGTACCTTCAAGTTTTGCTTCATGTCCAAGGATTAAAATGATGTCCACAATGATACCAGAAACTTTACCTTGTAACCATTGGGTGAATTGAAGATCAGTGGCTAGTGGCCAAGGAATAGATAAGAGAAAAAAGAAAAGAGGGAAGAGGACGGTACGGATTCTTTTCAAACCTCCTTGATCATAAGCCCAAGATATAACAATTGCAGTAATTACCAAGAACAGTACAAAATTAATTAATCGCCAATCAGAATTTGCTCCACGGATAATCCAAACTGGTAGGAGGGCGATGAGTGCAGGTAGTCCAATAATCAGATAAGCTTTCCCCTGTAAAGGGAATGGCTTTGCCTGGGGAGAATCCATTGAGAGTAACTGGTAAGGGGGAGATTTAATCAGGAGATAAACGCAAAGAAAGGGAATGATATAACCGTGAGAGTATTGAGGGTTGGTGTCCCAGGTGATGGATAGTTGCCAAATCAGCAGTGCCCATGGGCAAACACTTGCGGCAAGATTAAGAAACTTTAATGAATTTTGGACAAACACGACTTTTGGTAATTAGCCGATTTTAAAGTTAAAAAGTATTTGAAGACTTTCTTTCTCTGCCCGGTTAAGTTCATTGACCTTAACTCCCTGGCTTAGAATCAGAAATTTTTCGGTATCTCCATTTATCTTGAAAACATGAGCAGCGATGATTTTCCACGCTGATCTTACGCTTTCCCATTTTCTCCAGTCGTTTACCTTACCAAGAGCAACGAGGGCATCTCCAGCCGAATTGTTTTTGAGATGGGCAAGGGCGAGGGTGATCTTTGATTCCAGAGTTGAGAAATCCGAATCGTATTCATTCGCTTTTTCAGTTAATTTAATAAGATCCTGTGACGGGAATGTAAGATCAGGGTTAAGTAATTTTAAATAAAGATTACTTCTTTGAATTTGAGTTGCATCAGGGTTTAAGGCAAGCAGGGTGTCGGACCATTGAAGAAGTTTTTCGAGGTTTACCACTCCTCCCTGGTATTGAAGAAGTTTTGTCACGGCATATCTTTGGTGAATGGCTTCAGTACTTAGTTTTTCCAAAATATGGCAGAGGCTTTTTACATCACCGACTTGTTCCAAATAGATACAAATTGCACGGGCTTCTCTTGGGTCATTACTTAGAAGAGGAATTATACGATCGAGTGATTTTTGAGATTCGAGGAAGTTTTGCTCGAGTGCATGGATTCTTGCTTCCACGACTAACCTCCACCGGCTCGGGATAATCGATGCCCGGTTCAATTCAGTCCTCATTTTTTCGAGGTTTCCAACCTGAGCTAATGCGGCCATCCTGATTTTAAAAAGTGACTCATCTGCTTTTGCTTTTGCTACAGGAATATAATTTACGATTGCGGAATAGGCTTTCAGGCGAATCAGCCAATTTCCGAAAACTAGTAATTTCTTAGAATTTTCCAAATCAAACAATTCCGAGCATTTCTGAATAATCGCTAGGCGGGAATCCTCAGAAGTTTCAATTGCATATCTCATCGCATAGATTCGCAGAAAATCTACAGCTTTTGCCTTAGGATTGACGGTTAGTAGCTGAATGCAACGATCTAAGCTCTGAGGAGCAAGAGGTTGAAGGAAATTGAGTAGGGTCATGTGCCTTATTGCTTCTAAACCAACCTCACTTCTTTGGCTTGATAATGGTGCCAATGCTTTGCCCAGGCGAACAAGCTGGGACCGGTCCTGTAAATGAACTGCGATTCGAGTGAGCAGGAAAACCGCTTCAGGGTGCTCTGGAAATTTTTCAATAACTTGATCAACAACCTGTAAAGCTACCTGGTGGTTACCGGTTTCGGCCAGAATTTCAGCTCCCAGAAGAAGATTTTTTGGCTGGGCATTCCAAGTATCTATATCACTAAGGTATTGGAATTGTTGAATGGCATTTTTTCCAATAAAAACTTTGGTTTCCAATGGTATGTCTTCTTTTTGTAAGCAGGTGAGTGATTTAGAAAGGATCGAGTTTCCAAGCTGAATTCCATTCTCTGATTTATCGACCAGTTTAGTCCAAAGATTGAGAGCTTTAGCTGGGTCTTCCAAAAAAAGTAAGTTCAGGTAGTTTTGATAAGATTGAGGGTCATTCGGGTTTAATAAATAAGCGACTCTGGCTTTTCTAATGCCTTCACCAATAAGCTCTGGTGATGAGCCAATTTTCTCATCGAGATATACCTGACTTTGATAAAGAAATTGATTGGCTTTCCATCTCTTAATGTAAGGCACGTAGTATTCGAACGAGAAAAAGGAAATCCCGAACAATGCGAGCAAGAGGACGCTGAATAAATAGGATAATTGAAGATGAATCATCTATTTTTTTGAATCTCGTAAAGTTGCGATAAACCAAGGTATGAAAGATTAGCGTGTAGGCTACCGCAATTGGCCTTTTGCCTAAGGTGCAAAGCCAATTTAATTAAATTTCTTTGAATGTTGGGCAAATTCAGCCAGTGCCGATTGGGTGGACACTGGGAAAGTCTACTTCATCCTCACTGATTTCAACTTCAGTGGGGCGACCTAAAATCTCAAAAAGTACTTTGACTCGCTCTCTAGCGGGAACAAGTTTTGTCACGGTACCTTCATCTCCTTTGAAAAGTCCTGCGATAACTTTTACTTTATCTCCAATTTTATGGGGTTGATCAGGTATCTCGAGAATGCCATCCGGGGAAATCAATCTTAACTCTATCATAACCTGTGGAGGAACATGGACAGGGACTTCTTTACGACGAACAACATAGGCAACCCCGCGTGCATAGTGAACATTCCGAATGTGGGCAACTGGGTCAAATCGGGCAAAAAAATAACCGGGAAAAAGTGGTTTGATGGGTTGAACTATATTTTTCTTTGCTCGCTGCGTGCGGGGTAGGAACACTTCCATCCCTTCCAAAGTCAGTAAAGTCGAAGACGCGACCATTTCCATTCTCGGTTTCGCTCGGATGCAATACCATCCGCAAGACCAATCCTTTATATCATCTGAACTTTGAGAATTCATATTTTTAAAAGTCCGGCTAGGGCAGGTAAGAGTTTTCGACCTGCTTTGGTAAGTCTTTTTAACTTTTCAATACGGGTAGTATAAAATTCCTCATTGATATCAGGGTTTGCTATCAAATGTTTTTCCATTCTTGAAATCCTATCCGCCGCACTATCCAAGTGTGGTAAAATATCTTCTTTGATAAAGTTTGAGAATAACCGTCGAAACTCAGTCTCGGCAATATAATGATCTTTTCGATCCCCTTTCACGTAGGATGTACGAATTGCTTTGAGCGAACGGAGAGTCTTAAGGCCTTGACTGGTGGAGCCCATACTAATGCTTAATCGCGTGGATATTTCATCCATAGAAAGAGGGCTTTCAGTAAAATAGAGCGTACCATAAATTTCGCCAACGGATCTGGGTAAGCCCAGTATGCTCATCATCCTTACAAAGAAATCGATCGACTCGACTTCAAGCTTACTTTCTTCATTATTGATCTTTTGAACTTTGTTTTCTACTTGCATGAGAATTTCAAAGCTTTCAAAAAAAAATGAAAATTGCAAGAAATCTATTTTCAGTCGCTTCTAGTTTGCACTACGGGTAATTTTAAATCAAATTATAGTTCCTTTTAAATTTTTGCCCAATGAATAATAACCGCGATAAAGGCTTTTCGATCCTTCACCGATCACTTCTCTGTGCAGTAATTGTAAGTTGGTTATGGACTTGTATTTGGGTTTGGGGAGTGTGGGGATTTACGCTAGTCAACCTTCCGTGGAATTACGCCATTGTTTCGGTTGCCGGTATCCTCGTTGCTGCAATTGGTTCCCTCCAAAACTACGGTGATTTTTATCTCAAAAACCGATGGGAAAGAATTCGCGATTCTTTCAGCAAGAGTAATTTCCAACTGGCCGTTCTTTCATTTTTTGTTTTTGGTGCATATTTCGCTTCAAAGGATGCTGCAACCAGTCGGTTGTTTTTGGGATTTTACTTGTCCTCCTGTTGGCCGGTTTTACTGATTTCAAACTATGGTTTGCCCGGCCTTTTCAAAAGATTAAACGGTTTTTACGGTATTGAACGTAAAGCATTACTTATAGGAGACCCACAAGATTTGGTAAGAATGAAAGGTTGGGTGACAAAACATTCAGGAAATGGCTATTCGATGACTGGACTTTTCAGCACGAGATCCTTCTCCGGAAACACAGATAGTCTCGGTTTGCCTTATCTGGGGGGGCTTGCAGATTTAAGATCCTATTTATCCACACATTCCATTCACCAAATTGTGGTACTTCCAGATGGCAATCATACAGAGTGGATTGCAGACACTGCAGACATTGCTCATAAGTATGGATGTAGGCTTCTGATTTATAACTCTCTAGCCAAAGAATTTGAGACCCGTCTTGTTTTTATGGAAGAGTCGGGAAGGCAATTCTTCACCCTTCTGAATGAGCCTCTGGAAAGTCCTTTTAATCGCATGATTAAAAGACTTTTTGATCTGTTAATCAGTCTACCTGCCGTTATTTTTCTACTTCCTATTTTGATGGCCATAATAAAGACCTTCCATTTTCTTCAATCCAAAGGGCCCTTATTCTTTACACAGGAAAGAATTGGGCTTGGCGGAAGTAAGTTTACCATCATAAAGTTCCGCTCGATGGAGCATGAAGAAAAGACTGAGCTTCAGGAGGCAACTCAAGCAACCAAATATGATTCGCGAGTTTTCCCACTCGGTGGACTAATGAGAAGATTCAGCCTCGATGAATTTCCCCAATTTATAAATGTATTGAGAGGTGAAATGAGTTTGGTTGGACCGAGGCCCTATCTGGCGAAACATGATTATTTATTTCAAAAAAATTACCGGGCTTACCGAATTAGACAGTTTGTCAAGCCGGGAGTGACAGGACCCGCTCAATGCAGGGGATTACGCGGCGAATTTACCGACTCTGTACTCGTAAAAAAGAGAATAGAGTTAGATTTTGAATATGTCGGAAACTGGACGATTTGGATGGATATAGAGATTGTATTGCGAACGATTGGTCAGGTTCTTTTCCCACCAAAATCAGCTTACTAGTTCTATAAATTACTCTAACCTTAGTCTATCTTTTGTGAGGATACTTGGAGTTGATTTTTTCAAGGGAACGGTAGAGGAAGCAGTAGAGGAGGCTCGAAGAGGTGGTCTAGTGGTAGCCCCATCAGGTCCAGGACTGGCAAATGACCTTCCAAATTCAGAAGCCTACCGCTTGTCTTTATTAGAATCAGAAATGGTTCTTCCTGATAGTGGATTGCTTTGTCTATGGCTAAAAGTTTTTGGACATAAAAGTATTAAGAGAATATCCGGACTCGAATACCTTTCAGTTTTTCTTGATTCTACTGATTTGCACGGTTCCTCCTTTTGGGTGATGCCAAATGAGAGCGAAGCATTAGCAAACATATTATGGCTGGAAAAGAAATATAAATTTTCAATCGAATCAGCTTCAGTTTACCTTGCACCCACTTACAGTCCAAAAGTTTTTTTGGAAGATCAAGACTTGTTGGCCAAGATTGAATCTGGAAATTATAAATATATTTTTATTCAGTTGGGTGGTGGTGTCCAAGAGCGGCTGGGATTGTACTTACGAAGACATCTAGGCAAAGGACCAACAATTATCTGCACTGGGGCGGCACTTGCATTCCTTTCGGGCCAGCAGATTAGAATTCCCAGATGGGCGGACAAATATTATTTGGGCTGGTTGTTGCGTTGTGTGAGTAATCCCTTTAAATTCATCCCAAGATATCTAAGTGCTCTTCGTCTTTTCTGGCTACTATTTCGACATGGGAAAAAACCTTATCCAGCACAATGAAATATAAACAAAAATTTCAAGGTAGCGATATGAAACCCAAGGCAAGTGTTCAGTCACTAGGTTGCAGACTGAACCAATATGAGGGTCTATCGATTGAGGGAAAACTCCGTACTTGTGGATATGAAATCGTTCCGTTTGGGGAGAATGCCCAATTGGGAGTGATCAATACATGCACTGTTACGAACGAGGCGGATGCCAAGTCGCGAAATGCAATTCGTCGATTCAGCCGTAAAAATCCACATGCCATCACGGTGGTGGTTGGTTGTTATTCTCAAACCTCTGCCAATGAAGTGGCGATGATAGATGGGGTGGACTATGTGATAGGAAATCACGACAAAATGAATTTCCTTGATTATGTTGGGGAAGAAAAACCCACTGCCCCGGTTGTTATTAGGGAGAGAATTGATCGTAAGGATTTTTCTATGGGTCAGGTTGGAGAAGTGCATTTTGAACAGCGGGCGAACCTTAAAATACAGGATGGTTGTGATTTTATGTGTTCTTTTTGTGTGATTCCTTTTGCACGAGGTCGTGCCCGTTCACGGGATTGGAGTGACTTGTTTGCTGAGGTGGAAAAAATGATTGAAAAAGGCGTTCGTGAAATTGTGCTTACCGGGGTTAACTTGGGTACCTATGTATCTGAGGGTAAAAATTTTCTCAGTCTGGTGGAAATACTTGGATTATTGCCGGGGCTTGATCGTTTACGAATAAGCAGCATTGAGCCTACCACGATTCCTGCGGAGTTATTTGGAATGATGAATGATGATCAACACCCGTTGATGCCATATCTTCATGTACCGATACAATCTGGTTGTGATAAAATTCTTGGATTAATGAAAAGAAAATACACACTTCAGCAAATGGAGGAATTTTTTACTGAAGCGATCGAGACGATTCCCGGAGTATGCATAGGTACTGATATGATGACCGGGTACCCTGGGGAGTCGGAGTCAGATTTTAATAAAACTTGTGAAACTTTTCTTACATTCCCTTTTTCTTACTGTCATGTGTTCACTTATTCTGAGAGGGATGGAACCGCGGCAGAAAGATCAGGGGATCATATTCCCATGCAGGAAAGACGCAGCAGAAGTTCCCACCTCCGTCAGTTATCCGCATCCAAGCGTTTGGACTGGCATGCAGAGTTTCAAGGAAAGAAGCTCAGGGTTTTACTAGAAAATCCAAAGAACGGATATTATAGTGGATATACAGATAATTATTTGAAAGTTTTGATACCGATCGAGAAAGAGAGATTGGAGAATAAATTTGTACGGGTGAGAGTGGGCGAAGCGAGGCCTGAATATTGCTTGGGGCAGATTATAAATGTAGAAACTTAGAATTGTGTTGCGATTTTAGCTTGCTTAAAGCCTCTGCAATACTGGATACAGATTGATGAGTAAAATTTTTTTGTGCGACGGACATAATCTCGCTTTTCGTGCCTTTTATGGGATTCGCGAACTCAACCGTTCTGATGGTTTTCCGACTAATATGATTCATGGTTGGCTGCGCTCCTTTTGGCGAATGGTTGACGAGTTTAAACCCGATCTTGTATGGGTTTTCTTTGATCTGGGGGGATGTCCGCAAAGGGAGGGAATTTTGCCTGATTATAAAGCGAACCGGGGAAGTCCGCCTGAAGGTTTTGTGGAGCAATTGGAATGGGTAAAGAAACTTACCACAGCCCTTGGATATGGGAGCGGGGAAGCTGAAGGTCGGGAGGCCGATGACCTTATCGCAGCTAAGGTCCTTGAACTCAAAGGAGAAAATGAGCTAGTAGAAAATGAGCTGGTTATAGTGAGTGCAGATAAGGATTTGGCTCAATTGATTGAACCCGGTGTTTCACAGCTTCTTCCTCCACCAACTGCCAACCCTAGGGTTGGATGGCGGTTACTTGATGAAACGGGTGTCATGGAAAAGTTTGGTGTAAAACCAAATCAGATTCTCGATTATTTATCTATCATTGGTGATCAGGCAGATAACATACCAGGTCTTGCTGGCGTCGGACCGAAAACTGCGGTAAAATGGTTACAGGAATGGGGAGATTTAGATGCAGTGATTGCAAATGCGGGCAGAATAACTCCCAAAAGATTTTGCAGTATGATTTATGAAAAGAGGGAATTGCTTCTTAGGAATCGTGAAATTATCCGACTTGACTCTACAAAACATACTGGCGGTATTAGTCCATGTAATCCGGATATTGAAAAAATTTGTGAAATTCTTGAAATTATGGAAATGAAGAAATCCATAAGTGAAGTGAAAGTCCGATACTCCTAAGACTAGTTAAGATTTTCATAAAACACGCTTTCCGAAGTTGAATGGTTTTGGTATGAAATAAGAGGATGTCTAATTTACTAAGTTTTGGGTTACCAAAGGGCAGTCTTGAGGAAGCCACTCTTAAATTGTTCGCCAGAGCAGGCTTTAATATTACCAAAGGTTCACGATCTTACACACCAAATTGGGATGACCCAGACTTGGACGGAAGGTTTGTCCGTGCACAAGAAATGAGTCGATATGTCGAAGATGGTTTCTTTGATTGTGGTTTAACCGGGCACGATTGGGTCAAAGAAAACGATTCGGATGTTAAGGTAGTTGCAGATCTAATTTACAGCCGAGCTTCCAACCGAATTTCCAAGTGGGTCTTAGCGGTGCCTGAAAATTCATCGATAGAAACTGTAAAAGATTTGGAAGGTAAAACAATTGCGACTGAACTGGTTGAAGTGACCAGAAATTTTCTAACGAAAAATGGGGTTTCAGCTGATGTGGAATTTTCATGGGGGGCCACTGAAGTAAAGGTTCCAGAACTGGTGGACGCAATTGTTGATTTAACCGAGACTGGCAGTTCCCTTCGAGCGAACAATCTTCGTATTGTTGATGTATTAATGGAGACAAGTACCGTTTTGATTGCGAATAAGAACTCTTGGGCAGATGAAGCCAAGAGGGCAAAGATTGAAAATATTGCAATGATGTTGAATGCTGCCTTGCAAGCTGATACAAAAGTGGGACTTAAGTTAAATTTAGAGAGGAGTAAATTGTCAGATGTCCTCCTTAATTTACCTGCTCTTCGTAATCCAACCATCTCTTCGCTTGCAGATGAGAAATGGATTGCGGTGGAAACTGTTATTGAAAAGAAAGTAGCCAGAGAGATTATTCCTGCACTCAAAAGACTAGGTGCTGAGGGAATTGTTGAATACCCGCTCAACAAAATAGTAGCCTAAACACGGGTTGGATTATGCTTGCTGAAATGTAGCCAAGTTGATTTAGTAGGAAGAATCTCTTATTACTAACCCTTAACCCACAGGATTTTGTTTGTTCGCTAATCGGCGTTTTTCACAACTGATCCTTGTGGCTCACACAAACTACATCATCATGAGTGCAGTTATGGAAGACTTGCTCGCAGAGAGCAAAATTGAATTACTTAAAGAAGGTTCCGTCATTGAAGGAACCATAATGGAAATACGCCCTACCGAGGTTGTTATCGATTTTGGTGGCAAAGCTGAGGGCACAATCCCAGCTCACGAATTTCTGGATTTGAGCGAACTGGAAATCGGTTCTGACATTGAGGTCTTTTTGGAAAGACTAGAAGACCGTTTTGGTAATCCACAACTTTCCTTTGACAAAGCAGAACAGAAAAAAAATTGGGAGAAAATTGTCAATACTTGTGAAGAGGGCTCTGTTATTACTGGCCGAGTGCGATCTAAAGTAAAGGGAGGTTTGGTCGTTAACATTGGCGTTGACGCTTTTTTACCTTCGTCTCAGGTCGATATTCAGGCACCCAAAAATTTGGATCAATTTGTGGGTCAAACCTTTGACTTTAAAGTAGTCAAAATCAATCGTGAACGTAAAAACATTGTTGTTTCTCGCCGTGAATTGATTGAAGAGAGAAGACAGGATAAGAAGCGCGAAATTCTTTCCAAAATTATTCCTGGTGAAACCCGCCGTGGAATGGTAAAGAATATCACTGATTACGGTGCATTTATTGACTTGGATGGATTGGACGGACTCCTGCACATAACTGACATGAGTTGGGGGAGAGTTTCTCATCCCAGTGAAATGGTAAAGACAGGGGAGGAAATCACCGTCTGCATTATTGACATCGATGAGAAACGTGAGCGCGTATCTTTGGGTCTTAAGCAACTTTCTAGCAACCCATGGGATGAAATAGAAAGCAAATTTCCAATTAATGCAAAAGTCCGTGGTAAAGTGGTTAATCTAGTTCCTTATGGAGCTTTCGTTGAACTGGAAGAAGGAGTTGAAGGTCTTGTCCATGTGACTGAAATGTCCTGGACGAAAAGAATTACTAAACCGGGTGAAGTTCTTAATGTAGGGGACGAAGTGGATGCGGTGGTTCTTGGAATCCAAAAAGATGACCAAAAAATTTCACTCGGTCTTCGTCAGCTTGAAGTCAACCCATGGGATATGGCTACTCATAACTACCCACCAGGTGCCCGTGTAAGGGGTAAGATCAGAAACTTAACCTCTTATGGTGCCTTCGTCGAGCTTGAGGAAGGAATCGATGGCATGGTCCATGTATCTGATATGAGTTGGACCCGGAAAATTAACCATCCCAGTGAGATGGTGAAGAAAGGCGATGAGGTGGACGCCATCGTAGTGGAGGTTGATGTAGATAATCAAAGAATTTCGCTTGGTATGAAACAGCTTACCCAAGATCCTTGGGATGATATTGATCGTCTCTACAAACTTGGGGATATTATCAAAGGTAAAGTCGCGAGAGTCGCGGGTTATGGTGCCTTTATCGAGCTTGATCATGAAATTGACGGTCTGGTCCACATAAGTCAAATCAGTGAAGAGCGAATAGAGAAAGTCAAAGATCATCTGAAGGAAGGCGAAGAAGTTTCGGCCCGAGTTATCAAAATTGACAAGGACGAACGAAGGATTGGTCTTAGTATTAAAGCTGCAGACTATGATGAAGATGCATTGGCAAAGGAAGTAGCCGCCTATGATGAAGTTGGAGAAGACCTAACTACCTCTCTTGGTGATATTTTCGACGAAGCTACTGCACAGGAAGAAAGCTAATTATTATTAAATTTAAATCTCATCCGCTTTGAATTTGGGCGGTTGAATAACTGATTATAGAAATTTCTCTAAGCAGATTTGTGAAGAAGGTCTTGCAACATCTTGGTCCTTTCTTCTATGCGTTTTTCTTCCTGAATTTCTTCCCAAGTTCTTTGTTTTTCAAACTTGGTCATGTTTTTACGTAACTGACGAATCGCTTGTTCCTGGAGTTGCCGAACTCTTTCCCTGGTTATTCCAATTTGCTCTCCCACTTCTTCAAGGGTTTTGGGATCTCTTCCTTCAAGACCAAAACGAAGCCTGATAATGTCTGCCTCTCTTGGTTCTAGAGACGCAAGGACCCTTTCTACATCACCCACTATTGATTTCGATTGAAGATTTTCAAGGGGAGAAGTGGATTTCGCATCTGGTACTACATCACCAAGACTCGAACCATCTTCATCATTAATCGGTGAATCTAAGGAAGCAGGCTTTTTACTTACTGACTTCAAGTGAGTAATTCGAGCAACCGGGATTTTCATCTCCTCGGCTAATTCGTCATCGGTGGGGTCACGGCCAAGATTTTCGCTCAGTTGCTGAGTAGTACGGCGAATTTGAGTGACTCGATCAACCATGTGGACAGGCAGACGGATGGTTTTGCTTTGGTTTGCCAAGGCTCTCTTGATGGATTGTTTGATCCACCACGAGGCATAAGTACTTAGCTTCCCCCCCTTGGAGGGGTCAAATCTTTCAACCGCTTTCATCAAACCCATGTTCCCTTCGTTGATAAGATCGAGTAAAGATAGTCCGATATTCGAGTAATCTTGGGCAATTTTAACAACCAGACGAAGATTGGCTGTGATCATTTTTTCACGAGCTTTCTCGTCTCCACTACCAATTTTCTTAGCCAATTCGATCTCTTCCTCTATTGTAATCAAGGGTATGACCGAGATTTGCTTCAAATAAATATCTAAAGATGATTGTTCGCTATTTTCCACAATGTAAAATTCAGGTATCTGTCGGCATTAGTTTAGCCAATTTAGCGGCACACAACATGCCTTTTGCTTTGTTGATCGTTTCCAGAAATTCCATTTCGGGCAAAGAATCTGCAACAACTCCTGCACCCGCTTGGAGATGTATGTGATTGTCCTTTAGGATTGCTGTGCGAATTGCAATGCAGGAGTCGTGATTACCTTCAAAACCAAAGTAGCCAAGAGCCCCAGCGTATGCACTCCTACGGGTTTTTTCGAATTCTGAAATAATTTGCATTGCCCGTATCTTTGGCGCCCCGCTCACCGTGCCTGCTGGAAAGGTTGCTCTCATCAGGTCAAAGGCATTTTTATCCTTCGATAATTTTCCAACCACTTGGGAAACAATATGCATCACATGTGAATACTTCTCGATACTCATGAAGTCAACTGCCTGTACGGAACCATATTGACAAACTCGGCCAATATCGTTTCTAGCTAAATCCACCAACATCAGGTGTTCTGCCCTTTCTTTCTCATCTTGGAGAAGGTCTTTCTCTAATTCCTGATCTGCCCTTTCGGTTCTACCCCTCGGACGAGTGCCTGCGATGGGCCGAATCAGAACATTTTCATTATTCAAACGGACATGCACCTCAGGAGAAGCTCCTACAATTGAATAATCAGTATTCTCCAGAATAAACATATAAGGAGATGGATTGATTGCCCGAATAGCCCGGTAAAGATTCACTGGAGATCCGGCGTAGGGAATTGAAAACCTTTGAGACAACACTGCTTGGATGATATCACCCTTCCTGATTAAATTTTTGGTTTTTTTGACCAGTGTTTCAAATTCACTTTTCGAGAAATTTCCTTCGGGTGCTTTAATTGCTGATTGGTCCAAGTTACCCAGCGGAGCAGGGGTTAGCATTAGAGGTTTTGATAAGAGATCTATGGCTTCTTCAATCTTTTCAATTGACCTTTTGTAACTTTTCTCAGGGTTGGCTGATACCTTGGCATTGGAACATACCCGTAATGTTTGCCTAGCATGATCAAAAACAAGCACAATTTCCGTGATCATGAAAAAGAGGGTAGGTAATTCTAATTGATCAACTTCGGGCAAGGGGATCGAAGACTCAATAATGCTCGCATACTCGTAACCCACAAAACCAACTGCACCGCCTGAAAATCGGTAGCCATCAATGCCGGCGTAACGTATTCCGTCGATCTCTTCCTCAATGAGGCAGAGCGGATCAACCGGAGTAGCTATTTTTTTAGTTTGTTCATCTGTCTTGATTACTGTGGTTTTACTGAAGCAGGATATCTCTTTACTGGCAGAGAATCCGAGGAAAGAAAATCTGCTCACTTGTTCACCCCCAACCACCGATTCAAAAAGAAAAGCAGGTTTAAATTTTGATAACTTGGCGTATGCGGAGAGAGGAGTCTCTGTATCAGCGGTTAATTCTGTGCTAACTGCAATTAAATCGTGGAGTTTACACAATTTCCTGAACTGACTGAGATTGGGTGAAATATTCATGGACTACCCTTTAAGCGGATTGAATGTTGTACCGGTGTATGCTGCAATGAGCAAAATTTTAATATACTTATGTTTTTGGGATTGCCTGTGGATGAAATCAGTTTGCAAATGGGAAAGTCTTGATCCTACCTAACCCTAAATGTGAAGCGAGGAGTAAATTATGAGCAGAAAAATTCATTGTGTTATCATGGGAGGAGGTAGGGGGACACGGCTCTATCCTTTAACAAAACTCCGTTGTAAACCTGCTGTTCCGCTTGCGGGTAAATATAGACTGGTTGATATTCCAATAAGCAACTGTATAAATTCAGGTTACAATCGAATATACTTGCTGAGCCAGTTTAACACGGCTTCTTTACACCGTCATGTCCAAGATGCTTACAGGTTTGACCGTTTTGGCCAAGGTTTTGTAGAAATTTTGTCCGCAGAACAAACAGAGTTTGGCGATGATTGGTATCAAGGCACAGCGGACGCAGTTAGAAGAAACCTGATTCATTTCGGTGCGAATGATGAAGACATTTTTGTTATTCTCTCCGGGGATCAACTCTATCGAATGAATTTTTCGAAAATGGTGGCTGAGCATGTCGAAAGAAGTGCGGAAGTAACGGTTGCGGCAAAACCAATTGCTACTAATGAAGCTTCCGGTCTGGGTCTTTTACGGGTTGGTGATGATGCTAGCATAATTGATTTTATAGAGAAACCGACCGATCCTGGGGTGATCAGTCGCCTAGTCCCCCCTGAATTAAAAGGAGATGATAGCAACCCAGACCGGTGCTTGGCTTCCATGGGAATATATGTTTTTAACGCATCCGCCATGTTTGAAGCACTTGAAGGTGATGCAAAAGATTTTGGTAAAGAGATCATTCCTTCACTTGTTGGTAAAAGGAACCTGAAGTGTCACATTTATGATGATTATTGGGAAGATATTGGTACGGTAAGATCTTTTTTTGAAGCGAATTTACAGCTTTGTTCAGAGCATCCGGAATTCAACTTTTATGAGCAAAATCATCCTTTTTATAATTACCCCGACCTTCTTCCAATGTCTAAATTCAAAGAATCCAATCTTTTTGAAACTAATTTTGCAAGTGGTTGTGTCATAGGTAGTTCTGATTTTAAAAGATGCGTTCTTGGCGTTCGTTCAATTATTGCAGATTCATGCAGGTTTGAAAATGTTGTGATGATGGGAGCTGATAATTATGAACTTGTGAATTCTCAGAAAATGCATGTCGGTGTCGGTACCAATTCGAAGATCGAAAATGCAATTATTGATAAAAATGCGTGTATCGGAAAAAATGTTCAGTTATCTCCAAATGGGGTTGAGGATGGTTGGTCGGATGCCGGCGAAAATATTTATGTTCGCGATGGTGTTATCATCGTAGTTAAAAATGCGATTGTACCGGACGGGACTAGGATTGGTCTTTTACAAATGTCTGTTGCAAAATAGCACTTTTCTTGGCAGTGTCCTTACATGAGCAATGTACCCGAAAATTTGTTGTTTACCAAAGATCACGAATGGCTTGTATCCGAAAGTGATGATTCTTGTGTTATCGGAATTTCTGATCACGCACAAGATAGCCTAGGAGATGTGACTTTTGTGGAATTGCCCGAGGTTGGTGCCTGTTTTTCCCGCGGCGAAGTTTTCGGAGTTGTTGAATCAGTTAAAGCTGCATCAGATCTTTATATGCCTGTAGGGGGCGAAGTTTATGAAATTAATGATCAGTTAAATGATTCGCCAGAAATATTAAATGAAAGTCCTTATGAAAATGGTTGGATAATCAAGATAAAACCGAACTCCAGTGATGAGTTTTCATCTTTACTCACATCAGTACAATATAAGAAAGAAATAGGCGTGCTGTAAGCTTTGATTATCTCTTGCTTTAAAAGATTTTTTAGATCATAGTTTTAATATGTTCACTTTTATTGCAAAGATTAGATCTCTAATCAGTGCATCTTTGGTGAATATTATTATTTTTGTTTGTTTTTCCATTCATGGGTCAAATCATACATTCGGGGTACCTTCTAAGGTAAAACCGACCACACTAGTTGTTTCACTGGAGGGAGAGGCAACGGTTTATAACATTAAAGATGACTTCGAGGTCACCCTAACAGCCAATTCAGTTGGTAAGAAAATTGATTCAAAGTCGATTATCAAAACCGGAAAAAACGGAATGCTCGGATTACTTTTTTCCAACGGCACCCTCATAACGATCAAGCCAGGCAGCAGGTTTTTTATCCGCGAGTATTCACAACAAATCGTTTCGTCAGAAAACCTACCTGATCCTTCAAAGCTTGAAGAAGAACCAAGTCAGTCAAAACTTCTTGCTCATCTCGACTTTGGTGAGCTGGTTGTGAAAGTTCCTAAGCTGAAAAAGGGATCAACCATGAATTTAACCAGCCCTCTTGGAACAGCGGGTATCCGGGGCACCATGTTTCAAATGATGGCTGTTCGTAATGAAATTACGGGTGATATAATGGGTGGGGTAAACCTCATATCGGGCGATATTCAATTTACAGATACAAACGGGATAGAAACTGGCCTTTTCTCGGGGCAATCTATCCAAGTGGCCACATCAAGATTGGGCGAGACGAGAGCTTCCGAAACAGGCGGTTTGGTAAATCTGAGTAAGAAATTTGGTGCATCCCTAACTGAGGATATTGTTCCTCAACCGATTGAAATGCTTTTTACTGTAATTGACGGTAAAACCGAGAATTCCCAAGATGAATCTTCACAAACGGATCAATCAGTCAGTTTTTCTCAATCCTCGTCGAGC
Organism: uncultured Verrucomicrobiota bacterium; assembly: GCA_902615835.1. Lineage (GTDB taxonomy): Bacteria > Verrucomicrobiota > Verrucomicrobiia > Opitutales > Seribacteraceae > Seribacter. Next base: position 50,435 of record CACMQL010000001.1, on the reverse strand, counting down.
AGTTTCGATGGAGTGCTTGACTTGGTATCAGAAATCTTTTTTGAGATCGAAGAATCAGAAAGTAATGCTGAAAATTTTTCTTTCTCTAGTCTTAGTTTCGCTGAAGGCACGGAACTACCGAGCGAAGTTGTTGGAGGAGTGCCTGTCTCTACAGCCGTAGTAAGTGCGACAGGGTCAACTGCCAGCGACTTTTTTCAAGGGTTACCTCCTCAATTAAGTCTCAAAGGAGATCAGGATTATGAAGTGGAGATGCTCGATCGCCCATTCAGTGAGGTTGATCCATGGGTAAATGCGACTAATTTTTTGGAGCAAGATATAGCCGAGAAAGTAGTCCTCTTAAATCCGCCTGACATGCGATTCCCCGGTACTTATACATTAAATTACAGAGTGGAAGATATTCGGGGTTTCGTATCTGAAATATCACGGACCGTTAATGTTGTGATTACTCCCCCAGAAATAATTCTCCATGGTGGGCGTCAAGGAATCCTAAAAGTGAATGAGGAGTTAATTATTCCTTATCGAGTAAAACGAAGAATTAATACTTACCCCATTGCAGATGATGGTCCGTTTCAATTACTTCCCAGAAATGACCCCATTTACCCTGGTTTTGATGCACGGGACTTTGCCAGTCGGGATTTACGAGTTTTTGTGGAGATTCTCAATAAAGAAAGCGTAGATTTTACACAGCTTGATCAAGTTACTGAAATGTCTCTTTCGGTCTCAGACCTACCTACTCGCAAAATTAGAACGCCCGAAGGCGAAATTGTCTCAACATCAACTAAATTTAAGATCCAAATTGTCGATAATCTACCCCCCATTCTATCTCACGACATTGGCACGGAGGCCGAACCTATGAGAGTTGAGGGAGTTTTTGGGACTTTTTTTGTGGATCCTGGTATTACCATCCTCGATAATTATTACACTCAACAAGAAATAGAAAATTCTCTTGGGCTACAACCTGGTGCAGCAGATAGTGCCTTTGGATTTGTAAATATGGAAGTAGCCGGGATTTATCGCCTAGATTATCAAGAAATTGTCGATCCATCCGGAAATGAAGCGGAAATTCTTTCCAGATGGGTGGAAGTTTTTGATGTGACTCCTCCTGAAATGACTCTTTACGGAGCTGATCCATATTATGTGGATGTTAATTCCACTAATGTTTTCAACGATCCCGGTGCCTTTGCCCTTGATAATTTAGATCGATTTATTGATTGGGAAGGAGGCAACGGACGGATCAAGCTTAGCATAGAAAAACTTCTCGAAGATGACATAACTTATCAGTCTGTTGAAACAACGATACCCAAAATTATGGCAGAGGCCAAAAAGCAAGAAAGCTTACATGCTACTTTTCGATTAACATATTCCGTACAAGATGTGGTTGGAAACGAGTCATCTATTCAGCGTGAACTTGTTTTAATTAACTCTCCTTTCCCGGAACCAAAAATGATTAGGCACGGTGATAAGACAATGTATCACGAAGTGGGCACTGAATTTGTTGACCCGGGAGTCACTGCTTATAAAGAATTGGGATCAGGACTGGAACCTATCAGTTTGAATGAATACATGACCATAAATGCATTCTTTGTTAATGATCAGGGTTTGAAGGAACCAACTGTGATCGATCCTTCCTTTGTTAATTACTATGGACCTCCTCATCACGACCCTAACCAAGGTTCCTTCTATGTTGATAAAGAAGGAAAAAGGATAGCTAAGGGTGACCCTGATTGGAAAAGGCTAATAATTGAGTACTTGGTTGTTGATCAATTCGGTAATTCGAATCGTATGGAAAGAGAGATTAGAATCCAAGACACTATCAAACCCGTCATTACGCTCAACGAAGGACCGCAGGGAGTTAATTTCCCTGATTTGCAAGGAGGTCGCCCTTATGTTGAACCAGGGGCTACTATATCTGATAACTATGATGATATTGTTACCTTAAATTCTACATTACTTCGAAAAATTGGAGAGGAACAATATGAGGAAGTTGAAATACCAGATTTAGAAACTGACGGATTTTACTTATTGGGAGATTACATCATGCGTTACCAAGCGATTGATTCCAATGATAATGAAACCATTATTGATCGCCAAATTACTGTCATTGACACCATTGCCCCTCAAGTTGCCATCGTAACACACGATTACTTTTCTGGGACTCCTCTTGCTACCCATAATGTAGAAGATTTTGTGGACAAACCTATTTCCGATTCAAAGTACACGATTCCCGACTCTATAGTTACTTTTCTTAGTCCTATTTCCTCGCAATTTGCGGATGAGAAATTTACTGACGATATCTTTGCTCTAAGTCTTGGTGACAATGAAAATTTTTATATCTCGTTGGAATCAGACCCTACTCAGATTGAAGCCTTTCTTGGAGAACCAACCGTCACTTATAAAAAAGATCCCATTACACAAAGAAGCCGTGCTCATTATTCTGCTTTCTCGATATCGGATGGTAATCGCATGCTTAATGACCCTGGGGTTTATGCAAGGAATGACACGGAATTAGACATAGAATTCTCACATACTTTCGACATAGAATATATTGATGAGCTTTTACCAACTGGTTCCACAGAACCCAAAGTGGGAAGAGTGGTTATAAACTATGTTATAAAACAAAGTTCAGGAGAAATTGTTTATATTCCAAAAGCGAGAAGTATCTACTTGCTGGATATCAAAGCACCTAATTTCCTTTTCGAGCCATTGACCCCTGAGGGATCGAATCAATTTATTGCCATTGAGGGAGGTGTAGATTTTTACGATGATGATACCCATGATGTAAAACTTTATGATATTTCTACGGAAGTTTTTGGTGCTCCGCAGAAAAATACGGTAAGAGTTCTTGATGCAAGAGACTATATGTTGACAGAAAATATTGAACGAAGAATTTTTGAAGGTCCTGTTGTTTCTGAATTCTCCGGAAACTCCCCTTCATCCTATACATTCGTAACTGCTTTTACAGGTCATCCCCCGACTAAAACTTCCATGCTAGAAGCTATTGATGTTCATAATTACAACAATTTGAATCGTGTCTATGAAATTGAGTACATTGCAAAGGACAAGAGGGATGAAAAATACCCTAAGCTTGAACCTAATGTATCTACCCTAAAAAGAAGATTTATTATTAAAGATACTGTTAAGCCTAAACTGGTTGCAATGAATAATATTTTTTCAGGAAAAGCCTACCGAAATAAGGGAAACCTAACCGTCGAATTGGATTATTTAGTAGATTCTCCAACTAATAAAGATAAACCTCTTGCAGACGGATCAACCATGAGAGTGCTTGTCGACAGTGAAGCATCTATTCGACGATATTTAGCTAAGTTATTTAGGGTCGAGGATTTTGACTCTGACTTTGATTATGACACGACTATGGATAGCAAATGGTCCATCAATATTTCTCCTGATTACCAAGGGGCAGCTAAATTCCCTCAGAACTTGGACAGTTACAAAAATATCACGGAATCAGGCTATAAAATTACGATCAATGTTACCGATGATTCTGGGAATACTTCTGATGATGAGGTCTTTTTTCTTGCTGTCATTGATGCGACTCCTCCAGAAATATACCTCCTCGGAGACGAAGAAATTCACGACTTTTACCGTTTTAGTCCAAATGAGAATTTATCTGCAAATCAACTTCCATTCCCCGACCGAGACAAGGAAGACCCAAGCAATACTAAAGACCCTTCCGGAAACCCAATTTCATATTATTCGAGCGGATTTGCCGGTGGTGAACATCGAATGTTAATTTCAAATTACAATTTCATTGATCCTGGGGTATATGCTGAGGATTATAATGGAGACTTTGACATTCGCGAGGGAATATATCCTGATCTAGATGGGGACGGTTATGGCGAAACACACGGCTACCGGGTGTTACCCGTAAATCAATATGATATTATAGCTTACGATAGAACTTACTTTGCCAACAGCAATACTTTCGAGAACGGAATTATTTATGTGCATAGATCTTTGGAATCCGTTGAGAATGAACAAATGGAATTGGTCAAAGGAAATACTAAAAGTGAAGATTACGAGGTCACCGTTTCTGAGGACGCAACCAACGCCGTAATTCCTTCTGGTGGCTCGCAAATTCAAGTTAAAAAGACAACTTTTCGTTTCTCTTATTTAATCAAAGATTCATGGGATAATGTTCCTCCCACCCCCAAAGTAAGGCGTGTTCATATCTATGAAAGCCAACAACTTCCTACTTATGCATTTTATGCTACCCCCATAGTTAACGGAGTTGAGTTAGCTGCCTATTATGATGTTAACGGTACCAGTGATAATTTTCTTTCCTCGATCCGCAAGGACTATGATGGTGATGGTGTTAGCGATTTCTGGGAGGTAATTTTATCTGAGCAAAACCAAAATGCCCATCTGGACCCAAGTGCAGTTGACCCATCTTGGCACGAACCTGCAAAATTAAATGCTGCACTTACTTCATTGACTCGGAAATCATTAATTATTGAAGGTGAGGAGATATCTATTAATTCTTTTTCAGAACTTCGTGATAGAGTTAAAGTCCTGTTGGACGGATTTAGTAATGATGATATTGGAAGAAAGGGGCTTTTCACATCGGGAGTGGGCTTGACTCGATTTGAGGAACCTAACCCTGATCTCCCACAAACAAACAACATTTTGTTATTAGATTTCAACAAACCTATCCCATAGGTTGTAATCGGGCCCCCATAGTTTAACGGATAAAACAGTGGTTTCCTAAACCAAGGCAAGAGAGGGCATTTTATGGCATTTTTAATCCCTGCTGTAAGATGAATACATCTGCAAGTTGTAGTGTTTAAAAGGAACTTAGGGTCTTTAAGCCACTTGCCATTCTAACTTTTTACTTCTTTGTACAATGGAATGGAATATCCTCCAAACTGCATAGTTTTGAATAAAAACTGACAACGAACTGACAACGATAGAGTAGGGGGGGCGGGGGTCATACCGTCAAGCCTCTCACATATGATTATATCATCACACCCCGCACGAAATTTTTTGCAATACGAGCTTTTTTACCTCAATCGCGAATGCTCAAATAAGGGGGGTGTTGGGGGGAATGGTGATAGGAGGGCGTGAATATTATATATCTGCGTTCTCTACTTTCTGAAAAATTAGAAGCAAAGACCTGTTTGGATAATGAAACTGTTGAGTTTTAGCCGGACGAGGGTTAGTTATTTGATTAGCCAAGCATTTCTTTTGCGTAACTCAGCCCTAGCCCCTGATATGATCAAATATTTTTTTAAATACATTTTTGTGTACTCCTCCTGTGTTCCAAAAGCACTTTTTATAGCCTCAACTTTGGCTTCCATGTAAAGCGTACCAAGTATAAAATCTGCGCTTTCTTTATTCAAACTCCACAAAACAACCATAGGTACTACTTTATTTGCGTCTTCTCTTTTAATTAACCCCTTTCTCGCACTTTCAATAAAGATTTTACCTTCTCTCATAGCTACATCAAAAAGTCTTCTGCTCTCTTTGGTTTCATTGGCATCTCTAGCGAGATGATGACAAACAAAAGCTTCCCAGAAAAGTTTGCCCTTCTGTGCGAGTTCTGCTGACTTAGAAGCGAAGCAGAATTGTGATAAAAGAAGAAATACAACTACAGTGAATTTCATCTAAAGAAACCCTCCCTTTTTAACCAAATCCTTGGCAGTTTCGTAGACAGTTTTATCTACAGATTTTTTGGCACCATCTAACATTATTTGAATTAAGTCATCGGTCATCCTGCGATTTCTTTGTTCAGAAAGTTTGAAGTGACTAAGATAAAATTGGCGAACAGCGTCATTAATTTCGTCTTCAAAGTGGTATTCAATAAATTTGATAACATCACGAAGTGTTATCGATTCCTCATTTCCAAATCTTCTTTTAAAAAGTGATTCAAGTCCACCTTCGACGAATTTTGCCTTTAAATCTTCACGGGCTTGATTTGATTCCTCCATCATGAGCCAAAAAGCTTGGCTGTTTTCTTGCTTTCGCTGTTCTGACATACAGCCAAACATGAGCAGGGTTGTTAAAAGAGTGAATAGTTTAACTTTCATACTTTTCTTAAACCACCACTCCCCATCATCGTCAAGAATCTCATCCGTTGACTCCCCAACGCCCCATCTCCTAAACTCGGCCGATGCAGGTTTATGTCCACCTTGCCGGAAAGAACTACGGCCCTTACTCGATTTATCAGCTCATTCAGTATGTCCAAGCGGGTAACTTCAAGGACGATCATCTCGCGTGCTACGATGGAACGAATTGGGTAAAGATCAAGGATGTGCCTGGATTTGCGGTAGTGGCGAAGAAGGCGAAACCTCTTCAGCAGAAAGCACAACAAAAAGCACCGCAGAAAACCAAGAAGATGCGGACAAAGAAACTCCTCGTTGTGAGCCTTGGTGTAATCGTTGCTCTATTGGTTGTTGGAGGTTCCGTCGCAGGGATTGCTTACTACTTGATTGATGATGATGACGAACCATCTGCTGTTACTACAAAAGACATTTTTACGCTATCCCCCGATCAGATTGTCGAGGTGTACGACGGAGACACTTTCAAGATCGATCTACCTTCTCAGCATCCGTTGTTTGGCGATGATATATCCGTTCGTGTGCTTGGTATCGATACACCTGAATTGAAAGGGTCAAGTGACGAGGTAAAGGCATTGGCGTACAAGGCGAAGAACCGCACGCAGGAGTTGTTGTCAGACTCTAAAACGATTGAATTGAAGAATCCGCAAAGGGATAAGTATTTCAGGGTATTAGCGGAGGTGTGGATAGATGGAGAGTCGCTTGGTGAGAAGCTGAAGAGCGAGGAATTGGCGAAGGAGTATGATGGAGAGGGTGCTAGGCCGGAGTGGTAAGGGTTCAGTTGGATGGATTCCATGCTCCTGTACCGCTATCGAAAGTAAACCAAGAACCACTTCTCGCATCATAGGCATTGTAGCTGTTTCCTGAAAACGCGTAGTAGAACCAACTATCAGTTAAACTATTGTAAACCCAAGGGAAAGCGCCGTTCCAAGTCCATGAATCGATTTGTGGATTAATAGAGTTTAGTGAACTCTCATTGAGTGCTGTAAATCCCTTGATATCGATACTTGGAGATGTAGACTCGAGTTTAACTGAATATTTGTACGGTTTAAATATGGATAGAATTTGCTGCCTAATGTCTTCTTCTTCTTCTCCAGAGTATACCTGAACACCTTCGGTGTCATCACCATAGACTACCAAAATATCTTTTTTTAAAGAAAAAAACTCACCACTTCGATATACATAACCCAAATTCTTAGACCATAGGCTTGACTCTTCGGATGTCTTTGTGGCACTCAAATAATAAGAAGGAGCCAAATTTATATCCATATTGCCACCAACTGTTTTCCTAACATCCAAAAATTCGTAAGTGGAGTAGGTTTCATGTTTGATTTCCAGTAGCTTCTTGAAACCATAGTTTTTTAATCCCATGACAGTTGCTCGTGTACTATGATTACCAACAATCTTCCAAAATTTACCAGCTACGAATCTAATTTCATTTGAAGAGCGAAAAGAATCCCAAATTTGATTTCTTTTCAAATACCCGGTTTTGGGGGTTCCATCAGCATAGTTAAATTCATTATACCAACTGCCAATGAGCGAGTAATTATCGGTTATTATCACTCGAGTTCCATGATCATTAATCATATCCATAATAAATGTGTAATTGCCTTCCTGTCCGGTAAGTTGATTAGAATGACTCATAAAATTTCTGTTTATTAAGTGTTTGAAACCAACAGGAGTAAAAGTAGGAACAACTTTTGTATTCGTTCCTTTGACTTTCGTCACATTCCCTTCACCGTGATCGTATTCATAAACATAATTGAAGGTATAATCAGTAAAATCATTATAATTATATCCTAAAAAAGGATTCTCGTAGATATCTTCGGCCGAAGAAACCGAAGTAAAAAAAATGACCAATAAGTAAATAAGGCTTTTCATTAAGGAAGGAATTTCTCACCTATAATCACCAATATTAGGTGCTGGTATAGATCTTGGAATTACAACCGGTTGTAGAGCAGGCTGTGTAATTTGGGGTGAGGAAAAAGAATTTTGTATTGGATAATGAAATGTTTCATGTTCTCGTCTTTTATTCTGATCATGCATCTGTTGAAGAATATAGTCTGAATGATTGAATGAATCAGATCCTGTTTTCGTGGAACAAGAAAAAATTAAAAGAAAAATAGGTAAGAAAAAAAACTTCATTTTTTTGCTCTAAAATTTCCACCCAAATGCGTCAACTGCATAAGTCACCTATTTAAGAGTCTGATGGATATCGTTCTAAGTAGTACTACCTAAAACATCAAACACCGGATCAAACCATCTTAAAAGTCTGTTTGCACCTTGGGTAATTGGCACATCCCCAAAAACTGCTCCCCGCTGATTTACCTTTGGATGCTATTCTACTAACCATCTTTTGGTCGCAGTTTGGGCAAGTGGGAGTTGAATAATCTCCCAACAATCCATTCATCAGATGTTCTTTTCTTTGGTCATCTGCTAATTGATTAAACATCGTCACAAGATTACTTCCAGAGAGTAACTGCATACTTTTACCCACAACCCATTGTAGTGCTTCATTTGTATAATCTGAAGTTGTAGCAAAGATTCCATAACCAACGCCATCAGCTGCCATTACACCATAAAGCTCTCTAACAGCATTAACTCCTACCTTTTTTGACCATGCCTTGCACTGGACAAGTATAGCTGGAGTCTCAACCCCATGCTGATACAAGAGAACATCGACTCCTCCATCAGCACCCATTCTGGTGATCTCAGAACGATAACCAATAAGTCTGTAGTACTCGGAAACAACTTCCTCAAAACGCTTCCACTCAAGTTTGTTTAGTAACCCCAAGTTCCAATGAGTATAAGTTCGTTCTACAACTTGGATATCATCTAGGTTTGGATTGTATAATTTAGCGTTTTTTGAAGGACGATCTCTTGAACTAGAAGATTCCACACTTCTTATTTCCTTAAATTTTAAGGCTAAAAAAATAAGGACAGACAAAATTACAATAGCTACACATAGAACAAAGATCCAATTTTCTATAATCCAAGAGATGATTATGGATGCTATGCCAAGTATGACTAGAGCAACTATTCCATATACAATTATCTCTCCCATCAAAAACTATCCAAAACAGCGTCAAAGGCAGAGTCATCCAAAAACTCAGAACGAAGATTCTTATCCAACTTCATAGCTCTTCTAAGGTAGTCCCTAGCTCTCATAATCTCATTGGCCAGAGCCAAGTAGCGCCCAATCGCGAAGAGTATATCCGCTTGCTCTTTTAAGCTATCCTCGTCCTCTATGAGAACCTCCGCTGCCTTCTTTGCGCCTTTCGTTTCATAGACACATTCTGCACGCAACAACCAACCTTCGGTGAGATTTGGATGATAGATTCTTAGTGCTTTGGTCATCGCTTCCGCGAACTCAAATTCTTTGGCGTCCCAGTATGTCAGATACTTCGCCTTGATGACTTCGTATGTCCACACATCCTCCTGCCTGACTGACTCTAGTTCAAGTATTGATTCATCAAACATGCCCAACTCGCGGTAACCGTTGGAGCGGGACAGGCGGGTGCGAAGGTTCATGGGTTAGACTTCAGTCGTCGCTCGGCTCGTTTGGCCCCGCGGGGCTTCCGCCCTGCTTGGGCCAAGACTCCCCTCGCTCCCTTGTTACTGCTTTTGGAAACCAACACGGAAGCCGATATCGTTGGTATAGTAGTTCGGGGGGTTGGAGTTGCGCTTAGCCGACCGTAGGTTCGCACCGCCGTCGTACCAGGAACCACCCCGGAAGACCCTACTCGAGCCCGATGCCAGTCCGGTTGGATCGACCACCGGGTTGCCGGTGGGATAAGTTGCGTTATACCAGTCCGCGGCCCACTCTCTGACATTTCCATGCATATCGAAAAAGCCCCACGGGTTGGCGGAAAATTGTCCGACATCCACCGTCTTGTTAGGGTCAGTACCATGGTTCCAGTTTGCATTTGAACTAGAAATTGTCGCCCCCCATGAGTATGCCGTGGTCGTACCCGCACGGCAGGCATATTCCCATTGCGACTCAGTGGGCAAAACATAGGCCCAACCGGCGGGTATATTTGCCGATTGCTGAGCATTCAAACGGGTAAGGAAAATCTGGGCATCCGCCCAGGAGACCTTTTCCACCGGTCGGTTCGGATTATTCGGCCATTGGCTCGGCGTGGCACTTAACCCGTCGCTGTTGCCCGTCATCACCGCCTCGTACTGAGCCTGTGTGACCTCGTATTTACCGAGGTAAAACCCTTTCGTCAGAGAAACATTGTGCTCGTCTTCACGATCGGATTGCCTGCCCGCTTCGGTGGTCGGGCTGCCCATGGTAAAAGTGCCGGGCGGACACCAGAGCATATCCATCGCCACGGTGGCATTTAGATCCACCGAGCGGTTACCCACCACCGTGACGGTGCGGATGGCAGTATCGGTATTTCCCGCGGCATCCGCCACCGAGTAGGTTAACACATAAGTGCCTGTCGTGTTCATGTCCACCGTACCGCTGACGGTGATAGAACTGGTTATATTTCCGTCCCGTGCATCGTGGGCCTCAACGCCTGGCTCCGCCCAGGCTTGCCCGGCCTCACGCGTGATCCCGGCTCCCCCGAACAATTCCAGTTCGGGATTCGCCCCGTCTGGCTTGACTGCTTGGAAACCTACACGGAAGCCTATGCGGCTGAGGCGGAAACCGGGGATGAAGTTGGGGCGCTTAGCCGAACGCAAAAACGCCCCGTCGCCGTACCAAGAACCACCCCGCTGGACCCGAGCCGAGCCAGAAGCCGGACCCTCAGGATCGGTCTGGGCACCGGTAAGATAATTTGCCTTCCAGTCGTGGACCCACTCCCTCACATTTCCGTGCATGTCAAAAAAGCCCCACGGGTTAGCGGAAAACTGGCCGATGTTCACAGTTTGCTGTGAGTCGTTGCCGTCATTGTGAACACCGTCCCAGTTATAATTGGCAAGCGAAGAATTAATATCATTCCCCCACGAGTACGCCGTGGTCGTGCCTGCCCGGCAGGCATACTCCCACTCCGCCTCGGTGGGCAATACATATTTCCAGCCGTTGGGCAATCGGCCCGCGGACTGCTCAATCGTATTTAAACGGGTCAGAAAGATTTGGGCATCCAACCACGAGACTCTTTCAACCGGACGGTTGCTTCCCTTAAAAACACTCGGATCCGCATTCAAGCCCTCAGGGTTTCCATTCATCACCGTCTGGTATTGAGCCTGGGTCACCTCATACTTACCCAAGTAAAACCCATTGGTCAGAGTAACCTGATGCTGAGTCTCATCCGATTGCCTTCCAGCTTCCGAAGTCGGACTGCCCATCGTAAAAGTGCCCGGGGGGCAGAAGATCATTTCCATCCCGATCGAAGCCACGGTGTGAGCACTCGGGGTGCCGTCCACCTGCAGGGATGTCGGAGTGGAGGTGACCAAACCAAAATCATTGCTCACCACCACGCTGTAATTCCCATCGTGCCGGGTACCGTTCACCTCCGCGATGCTGAAACTTGGACCCGTTGCCCCCGCGATCGGCTGGCCATTACGGTGCCATTGGTAGGTCAGGAACTTTCCCTCTGCCTGCGAGGTCAGATTCATGCTTTGCCCGTTGAAGATCAGTCCGGGAGCCTGGGGTTGCAGGGTTATTTCGGGCTTTAAATATTTGAGGATCTGTTCGTTCAACTGGGCGGTGGTGATGGTGTTTTGAGCCATCTGGGAGGCGGTGATTGAAGAAGACTGAATCATCTGTGGGGTGATGGTGCGGTTCAGATCTGCCTTGATTTGGGCAGACAGATCGGTGTGGGTGATTGTCCGATTAAGTTCGGACAGTATATCCTGTCCAAGCATTGATTTGGTAACCGTACGATTTAGGTCACTCAGTACATCCTGTCCGAGCATGGATTTGGATATTGCACCTGCTTGAACAGCCTTAGCAGTCTCAGCACTATTCGCCACATCTGCCATCTCGGCCATCTCCGCAACCAAGGCATAGGGCTGGGCGGTGATCCGTTGAAATTCCCCCAGTTTCACCGCCCCAACCTTATCGTTGGGCAGATCGGCAGACACGCCGAGATATAATTCATCATTTTGATGAAACAGGGAGGCGGGCAAGGGAGTCATTCCCTGACCGCCAAGCAATACCAGATAGCGACCATTAATGACAGGCACCTCGATGGGATTGTTCCCGCTGTCCCAGAGTTTACTCTTGGACGGGTTGTAGATGGCAAACACGAACCTGAGCTGTCCGTTAAAATTAACCCCGTTGATGGATACCTTGCCCGCATAGGGCACGGGGACCGAGGCATGGATGGGAAAAAATCCAATCAGCACAAACAAAAGGGTATGTGCGATATACTTCATGCTCCGCATGATTGTACAATTTAATTATTTGTCAAGAGATTGATGAGGTATCTAATTCAATCCAAATAGCTGAACTTATCCAGACAGAATTTCCGGTTGGTACTGCCTTCAAGTCTCATATATTTAGAGGTATTATTTTGAAGGCCGTAGAATTCTGTAACAGGAATCATATTGTTCTACTGGGAGGCTTTCCATGCATCAGTACTTGCATCCCAGGTAAACCATTTGTTGTGCTTGTAACTCCATATGAAATTGGGACTGTAATAATTCCAATCGTTATTCTTGTGGTTATAAACCCATGGCCCTTTGTGCCAATTCCACCCATCAAAGTCTACAGTCGTAGGGGCAGTTTTAGTTTCTACAGGGTCTGTGAAGTCGGGGATATTGTCGTTGTCCGAATCATTTGGGTCGGAAATTTCGATATACCAATCAACATAGTCTGCCCAGGATGTATCAGTATCTCCATCCAATGCTTTTAAGTAACCTGAGTATTTATTTCCTGATCGTTTAAGCGTTGTTGATTGTGTCTGAAGAATACTTGAGTCATAGTCTGTTGTTATGCTCATAGCACCTAGGTTAAGAGTATTAGAATTAGTTACCGAATATTCTGCAGTACTGTATCCGCTAATATCCCGCCCTTCTGAGTTTGTAGTATTTATACTTAGGTAATACTTCTCGCCATCATATTCGATGGTACCATCGAAATACTGAACTGACCAAACGCCTCTTGCTGACGCAGTAGTGCTAGGATACTGATAATAAAATAAGTAATTGCCCGTGTTTAATCCTGCACTTCTAGTGAAAGTACCGCTCAAGTAAGAATCTGATCCTGAGGCTCCTTCCATCAACCAATGTAAAGCTGAGTTACCGCTAACTGAAATGTTTACGGAATTCTCCTTTTGGAGAAAATCTAGCACCCCATTTCCATCGCTGTCAGTAGTTTGCATATTAAGCGTAGCAGTGCCGTACCCGTAGACATAGCCTTCCGCAACAAGGTAATCCGTGTAGAAAACTGAAGATCCAAGGGTGAGATTTTTTACTTCAGAGCTTACCGAATTATTATCATTTAACGGATATCCTGAAGACCCGTCATATGATGTGAAGTATATTGTACTGCCCGTATCCGTGTAAGAGGGGGATAGTGAAAACTGCAATCCATATGCCTTGATTGATGCTACTTTTTTAATTTCTACTACAGTACTCGATGATGAAGAACTTTGGTTGCTTGAAGAATTTGAGGCACTTGATTGCTGAGATTTGAGAGTTGCTAGCTCACTCTCCAATTCGCTTATCCGAGAGTTGGCCATCTGTAGTTGAGCCTCCAAGTTAGTCTTCTCTGCAGTTAAAGTTGAGTTGCTTGCCAATGCAGACTGCAGGGATGCGTTGGTGTCAGTGAGTTGTACAGTAAGATATCCAACTTTAGTTTCTAAATTTATAAGCGTTGATTCTAATGATGAATTATTTTGGGGAAAGCTAAGCTTAAAACTATAGGTGTCTGAATAAGAATTATTTGTTAATCTAATGATGTAAGTTCCTTTTTGTACTCCTGCAATAGAGAAGGTTTTGTTATTAATATAACTCTCTGAAAATATGATTACCCCATTGGGGTCTAGGATTTCTATTTGATCATTAAACCTCAGGGTTTCTAAGGTCATTAAGCTAGGCTCATCTAAAGAAAAACTAAAGAAATCGTAATCTGACTCACCATTGTTACCCACAATCTCGACCCCTGAATAAATAGGATTCGCATTTTCACTCCCGTTGTTTGGCTCAACCTCAACACTAGTTGTTCCCTCTGCGTTTTTAAGAACCGTGATACCATTAGCGAGTGATTCAAAAGATCCGGCTAAGAGGATTAAAAGGAATGTGATAAATTGTATTAAAGATTTCATTTGGACTTAGAATGAACCAAAAAATAAACACGATCCTGTTACTCAGTCAAGCGGTTGAAATCTCTATTTATTTTATTACTAAAATAATACATGAGTTTTACATATTTTTGCAGGAGTCTCTTTCTGTTAGATGCATTGCGTTGAATTGGTGTTCTACATTATAGCATCCCAAAAATGTCACTTTATTACACCTATATACCCTATATTTACACGAATGGTATAAGTAGGTTTTGACTATCAAAGTGCAGATGTGCTTTTGTGTGGAGAGTGAAATACCTCTACATCGCGATTGGGCTTATTGTTCTTCTCGGAATACTCGCAGTTTTTAAATTTCTAAGGGGAAGAGTTCGCGGTGAATCGCCATACGAAGCAAAAGAAAATTTGCTTGCACCTGCAGAACTAAAATTTCTCGGAGTTCTCGATCAGGTTATCGGTTCGCACTATCGAATTATGGCTCAGGTGCGGTTGGCTGATATTATCAAGGTGAAGAAAGGACTAGATAACTCGACCCGGTCTTCAGCGTTCAATCGTATTAAAGCAAAGCACCTGGACTTCGTGGCATGTGACCCAAGCGATATGTCGGTAAAGTTTGCCATAGAATTGGATGACTCGAGTCACAAGCAATCAAAGCGGATGGAGCGGGATGCGTTTTTGAATGACGCAATACAGTCAGCAGGAATTCCGCTACACCGATTTGAGGTTAAGCGGGAGTACGATCCGCGAGAAGTTTATGACGCTTTGTTCGGGCAGAAAGAGGAGGTGTTGAATGGCTAAGAGTTTTCTTTCAAACAAATCCATACCCCGTCCCCCCACTTTTTTTGTATTTATGCCCGTGCGAAGGGGAAGGATCGGGTCGCACCTCAATCTCCAATAATTAGGGGGGTACGGGGTGGCTTTAAAGAGCAAGTAGCCATTTGAACTCAGTCGCCTGGCGACCAATCATTCTTCCTTTGCTGAGAACTTCGATAATTTCATATCCCTCTAGTTTATTTAGATATTCTGATGCAGTTTTGTGGCTAACGCCCAACCGAAGTCCCAACTCGCGACAACCCAGGAAGAACTTTCCGATTTCCGTTTTTCCCTCATCATAGAATGCCAAGTCTCGACAGATACGAAACGGGGAATGCAGAAATTCCATCGAGCCTGAGAACTCGTTGTAAAATTCAAACTCTTCAGGATTAAGTTCATTAGCGAAAGTATTTTCGCACCCTTCCCATAATGACTCAGCCTCCCGCATATGCTGATCCATAGGATCCGTGCATACACAATCCCAAACCTCACGCATCACCCTTGCGAGTCCCATTGCACACTTGCGGGACATACGACGATGAGCGAAGGGGATGAATTCGCATAGTATTTTGTTCCTCTCTCCAAGGTTAGGTTTGAAGCGTCTCCTCACTAATTCCCATAGTTGAATTAATTCAGGGGAAGTGCTTGGGTCGCTCATCCACTTCTGCACCTTATCCTCTATCTGCTTATCGTGCCTTAACCGCTCAATCCCGCTTATTTCCTTATATTCTTCTGAGTTACTGCGTATCTGTGTTACTGCGTCACTGTGTGTCTGTGTTACTGCGTTACCTTGAATTTGCAAAGATGAGTCAGGAACAAACACGAGTACCAATCCATCGCGCACAAATGCATGTGGGTCATAAGAGAGAAAGCATAATGAGCGATGATTCTTGGGTGCTTCATCTGCCACTAATCCAAAAGTCTGTCTAAAGTAAGAACTCGCCAAATAAAAAGAATCTTTATGTTGCTCAACGGACTTAGGAATAGGAACAATTAGCTTTATGCCACTTCTCGGTGATAGGAATAATAATAGGACATGAGTGTCCTTCTTAAGCTTCTGAACCATGGCTTCGACATCCAAATCCGGATTATCCGCATTATCGAAATCTATCTGTAGCAAACCGCTATGCTGAAAGTTTGGTTCGGTTCGAGTGTCCTTGGACTTTCTGTTCCCGACTCCACTAAGTGTTACACCTGGAAGGCTTCTCTTTAGTGCTTTCTGTTTTTTCTCGCATCGTTCTTTCCGGATCTGCTGAACCAAGACCTTGTTTGTCGTTCCCCGAACCTCGCTCAGGAATTCCCTGAGCGAGTAGTCCGAAGAACTTTTCTTTGATCTTACACTATTGAATCTAGATATCTTCCTGTCGAGCAACTCCTCTGCTCGTATCGCACTCATGCGACAACCCCGTCCCCCCCCAATTGTTCGTTTTCTTCGTCAAAACGAGTAATGGTATTCTCTGAGGGTGAAGTCGGATTTTTAGGGGGGTATGGGGTGGAGAATTTCCGTACTAGCTCGTGATAGTGTTCTATTGCGTAATCTAATGAATTGGGTTGGTAGAAAAACCCATGAGTTCCGATACGAGATGGTGATGGAAACCGCTCTCGTGCTGGTATCACTATACCATTCTTGAACCGGGCTTCTTTCTCACGAGTGATTCGGGCTACGCAATATCCGAAAAGCTCATGAGGTTTTTTCCGCAAGTAGCTTTGATAGATTCCCACCATACCTTTTCTTTCTATAAGTCGATGCTTGTATATACCTCGCTCTATTACGGGTGGAAGAATTCTGTACTCTGTCATTAGTCTTCTCTCCCTAGTTCTTCTTCCTCGTATCGACTCAATGCTCTTAGGACAGCTTCAGGATCAAAGCGAACTGCGTGTCCGCACTTGATTCTTGGAATCCGTCTTGAACGAACAAGATTTGAGATGTGTCTGGTCGAAAACCGGAGGAACTTTGCGAGTTCCTTCGAAGTCATCAGACCGCTCTGCGTTAGTATTGTTTGCGAATTGTTGTCATGTATATTTGCCATATTCCCAATAAAGCAGAAATATTCCAAAAAAGGGGAAATGAGTAAAAGCGTACAGACTTACTCAAGCCCCATAGAGGATATCCAAAAAACTTGATGGATATACGCTTTGACTCGACAATTTAAGCAGGGGGAATAAGTGAGAAGTTGCAGATAACTTTACTGCATCGTGAAACACCTTTTTGCTCTTAAAAGCCCATCCTTTAGGCATGATTTTCTTAATATATCTCCACTCATCCAATTCGCAGTGCTTTAATATTCTGTAATGTCCTAGTTGCCTTAGAGCTGAGGACATTTTCTTTAATATGACATTTCTATTTTCTTTAGATATAAATTTAGCTCCCAATGAAGTGTAATGAGTTACGAGTTTTTCTCTTTCCTCTTTAATCTCTTTCCACTGTTTCCTCATTGCATTTAAGAAATCATCTCTAGTCCATGAGGTATCTATGTGCATTAGCATAGGAACCGAAGAACTTGACTTGTAGTTGGGGGGGAATTCCAGGGATATTCCATTCCATTCAGTTACTTTACTTAGCTGAATATCGTTTGGTTTTTTGATATTAGACTGAGCATCATGTGACCAAGGTTGAAGATGGCTACTCAGGAATAAATTATTGATGAAAATATTCTCTTTCCCGGGAACTTCTTCAGGCAAGTAACCCTTGAATACCTTCCATTTTGAGCGTTTTGTCTTATTGTGAGATAGATATGCGGTATGTGGCCATTCAGGAATATTAAATGGGAAATAGTATCGGCATGCTTCAATGAAGAAATCTTGGTTTTTTTCTTTAAACACCTTCTCTAAAGCTTGGTGCTTAGGCTCTATATCTTCTTCTCTCGGATTCTCCAAAACTAGTTTAACCAATCTCTTTTCATGCTCACTGCATAACCTTCGGGCATCGTCTAGTTTTTTAAAATAATGACGGTTTTCAAAAAAAAGAGAACGGTTCATCTCCCACCCCCAACACTTCTGATAGTCACTGACCTTATCATCTATGTTACTCCAATGCATGTTTTCTAATTTTCTGATAAAAACCACATGATTTTCAACAGAATCTGCATTACTAAAATTCCAACTCTTATCAGGATAATCCATTTGCATTGGGTGAATAATTCTAGTGGAACTTACTATGCAGAAGCTTCAAACTCTAGAGACTGATCGGGAAGGGGTGTAGTGAAGGAAAAGAACTCTTTTGCTCGTTCCCTCATTCTCTTTCCGTTATTTATATAATGATCGAGAACTCCTTGAGAGACATGGCCAAGTTGGTTAGCGATTCCACTTTTGTCACCATGTAATCCGTAGTGCATACTTGCAAATGTATGACGCATGATATCCGAAGACCAGGACTCGGAGACACCTGCTTGCTCCTTAAGCCAATCAAGTCTTCTCCTAAGGTTTTTTGAATTTACTACCTTTCCTGAAGACTTTCGGCATCTTTTAAGAAGTTCTACAGCACAAGCCGGTATATCAACCCATCTGCTGTGTTTCACTTTCCAATCGGGGTGAATGAAAACAGATGGTTTGTCACCATCAAAATGTATATCTTTCCATTCTAAACGCTCGATTTCTGCGGTGGGTCTTAAACCACACCATAATCCCAAAATTACATAAGCCATAAGCTCAACAGGTTCACCCTTAGAGAATGTATGCTCTTGAGTGTGGATGGCCGTGAGAACAAAGTTTCTCCAATCTTTATCGCTGAAAACTCTAGGCTGAGTAGCCTTTTTCTTCGGAGGATCTAGCTTAATAGGGTTTTCAGGAATTATTCCTTTTTTAACAGCAAAGTTAAATAAAGTCTTGGTTTTACTGAGCAGGTTGGGGGAGTAATTCTTTTTTGCAAATAGTGGTTTGAAATCATTTTCAGTAAATTCTCTTACAAGCATGTGACCAAAATGATCAGCAAGCAGTCCATGCCTATACTTATATTCGTGGATCGTAGCATCTGATGCTCCTCTAAGGTCACGGCTTCGCTCTGATTCTTTCATTTCCCGAAACTCATTCACTAGTTCAGTGATAGTAATATCTGATAAGTTTTTGCCCGCGAATCTCTTGGTAAATTCAACTGCCTGGAGTAGGGTAGTGAACTTTGTTTCCTTCAGAGCTTTTAGAGCCTGTTCTGCATCCACCTGTTGAGCAGTAGTTAGTTTAAAGGCACTTGTTCCTTGGTTGTGGAGCTTAGTTTTTAAAAGGTCAGCATATGCTAATGCCTCTTCTCTTGATTTGAATCGTTTTCTATGTTTTTTAGATCCTCCAAGTTTAAGTCCTGCATCAACTTCCCACTTGTCGTTTTGGGAAATATGTCTGATAGTACAAACACCTTCAATGACTACTCTATTTTGTTTTTTATTCACTAACTTAGGCATACTAATGAAAGTAGCGGATGTTAGTACGAATAGCAATGAAAAGTGACAACGATCTGACAACGAAGACTCTAGCCCCCATAGTTTAACGGATAAAACAGTGGTTTCCTAAACCGTAGATCGAGGTTCGATTCCTCGTGGGGGCGCCACTTATGGAACACATTATATCAATATCGAAAGTCCAATTTTAATTAGCTTTGAATATCTTGTATTTACCATAGGACTGAGGATGAAAAAGTTTGTTTACCCCTTAAGACTCAAAGCCAACTAAAAATTAAAAGGTCTAATTCTTAAGGAAGAATTAATTTACAGGGATTTTAATTTTGAAGGGTTATTGCCTTCTATTACTGATTTAAAGTAAATCTTGAGTGGATGGAAAATTTAATTGGTATTTTTATTGCGGTAACACCTCCATTCTTGCTCTTAGGGGTTGGTTTCATTGCCAGAACTGTGGGTTGGTTGCGGGCGGAGGCGGATGTCTCTCTAAGCATGGTCACGATTCGAATTCTCTATCCATGCTTTATTTTATTTCACATTTTAGAAGAGGAAAATACGAAAGTGAATGAAGCAACCATTCTTATGATTGTAATTGGTTTTCTTTCCATATTAGTTGGTTTTTTTCTCGCTTGGGTTGTCTCTAAGATTATGAAAATTGAAGAGGAGTCAGTTAGAACTTTTCGTTTTTGTGCTGGAATTTTTAACTATGGATTTATTGCGATTCCAGTAGCACTTGCCTTTTTTGATGGCGAGATTGTTGTTCACATCATTCTATTCAATTTGGGCGTAGAGGCCGCGATATGGACCATTGGAATTTTAATCCTTACTGCTGATAAATTTAGCCTAAAAGGTCTACTTAATCCTCCGGTTATTGCAGTTTTTGTTGCTTTGATAATCCAAGCTACAGGAGGAAAATTATTAATTCCATCTTTTTTTTGGGAGGTAGTAGCAGTTCTTGGCAAGTGTTCTATTCCTATTGGATTACTTCTTATTGGTGGAAATTTTTACCAGTTGATAAACAATTTTCACTTTTCCAACAAATTGAAGACTGAGATTAGTGCTTTGTTGGTTAGAAATCTTTTATTCCCTGCCTTGGTGGTGTGTTTTATCTCATCTAATTTTTGTCCCACAAATATCCCATATCTTCGAGAAGTTTTAGTTGTACAAGCAGCGATGCCAGCAGGGATTTTCACCTTAGTAATTGTTAGTAACTACTCTTCAAACCAGACTACGGCTATGAGGGTAATTAGTGTGACTATGCTTGCAAGTATATTGACCCTTGCTTTGTGGCTTTCAATTGGTTTGTCTGTCCTGCTCGCAAACTAGGGCTAGTAAATTTAACTGCTTGACTCAGAGCTGTCCTCATACCTCGATTTAGCATCAAGAGTCTCGTATATGTTAGTCACGGAATGTCTAAGTTTATTGTATTCTTCTGCGTAAATTAGAGAAATGAGGTATTGTTTGAATTCTTTTCTGTCGCGAATGATTTTAAGGTCTAGCTCTTCCATTTCCTGAGCAAATTTGATGTGCATTTTGTCGATTTCAGAATCAAATTTTTTATGTTCTTTTTCAAGATGTTGCTTTACTCTGGCTATGGCTCCGACAAGTTGCTTGCAATTTCTACAATCTTTGGAAGTAAAATCATGGAACGAAATAATCCCAGAAGCTAAAGCCGCACCAAATGCAGTCATCTCAAGTTCATTTTTTTGGCTTTCTTTGGTAGCCCAAGTTTCAATAGCTTTGAGCAACCTTGTAACAGAAGCTTTTGCTTCTTCTGAATCTGATATGTCTACTGAATCATCGTCCATGGGCGTTTTTTGATGGTATTAGGGTAATACAATAAGGTTATTTTTTTTGAAATTTAAAATCAAAGTCAACAGCAAACAACTTATAACTGACACAAATTTAAACTATATTGCTATAAAATTCATTTTACAGGAGGGTTAGAATCTTTCAAAGACGATTCATAATTTTTTAAATATTCACTCACACCACCACTCAATATTAGAAGACCAAGAATATTCGGAAACGCCATCCCTAGAATCATCAAATCAGAAAAATCCAAGATATTGGTAGCTGTAATGATGGATCCCAGAAATGTAAAAAAAAGGAAAATTAACTTGTAGATGAGGGATGAGTGATCTCCAAATAAATATGCCCAGCATCTCTCACCGTAATAAGACCAAGAAATCATAGTGGAAAAAGCGAATAGGAAGACAGCAATGGCGAGAATATAGGGGAACCAAGGAATCACACTGCCCATGGCCGAGGAGGTCAGGGCCCCACCTTGCTTGTTTGCTATGAAATGTGCGTTTGCAGGTTCCGTATACGCTCCAGTAATTATAATAACTAATGCGGTCATCGTACATACCAAAATTGTATCGATAAATGGTTCAAGCAAGGCAACAACTCCCTCCTCAACCGGATCCGAAGTTTTCGCTGCAGAGTGGGCAATAGCGGCCGAACCGATACCCGCTTCATTTGAAAAGACTGCACGTTTAATTCCTATAACTAAGACTCCAAGAAAACCACCATATGCAGCATCAGGAGAGAAAGCCTGTTCAAAAATCAGGTATAATGCGCTAGGTATGGCAGGCAAATGTGTCAGCAGAATAAAGGCACAGGCTAAGAGATAGATTCCACACATAAAAGGAACCACAAAGGAAGCGACTCGGGAAATACTTTTTATTCCACCAACTATCACCAGACCAACAAGTAAGCTCATCAAGATTCCATAAATCCAGGAATAATCTGCCAAGCCAGGAATTACAGTTTTGATCAAGTCCAGTGATTGTACTACCTGAAAGGCATTTCCTCCTCCAAAAGATCCACCGATACACAAGAGACAGAATAATCCTGCAAGGAATCCTCCAAGGCCGGCCAAATTTTTTTCTTTAAGACCTTCGGATAAATAATGCATGGCCCCACCCATAATTCTACCATCTTTTCTTACTTTTCTATATTTTTGACCCAAAGTACATTCAGTGAATTTAGATGACATGCCTAAGAATCCAACTAGAATCATCCAAAAAGTCGCACCCGGCCCTCCCATACCAATCGCAATGGCAACTCCAGCTATGTTCCCCAAACCTACCGTAGCTGACAAAGCCGTGGTTAGAGCTTGAAAATGAGAAACTTCACCTACTTCTTCGCCCGTATCGTACTTCCCTCTAATAAGATTTATCGCGTGCGTAAAAAATCTTATATTAACAAACCTAAGTCTAAAGGTAAAGAATACGGCCCCTCCAAGTAACCAGGCTACAACCAGTGGCATATTTAGACCCGGAATAGGCCAGAATAATACCGCCGCGAGTGGAGCAACAATGTAATCTCCAAAAAATATATCGAGTTGGTTCTGAAAACCTGGGGTTTTCCCTGAATCTGAACCTTTTAGCATCTCCAAAGGTAAAAATGGCATAAAGCCAAGACAGAACAAAATACTTATTTTAAATCGCATACTTCTCAAAACCAGCATTGTTAAAGATTGAAAGTATGCGTAATATGGAGCAAGCATTAACCTCCACCCACCTGACAAATAGTTGTGTTTTCATTTCCTTGTATTCTTCTAAAGCACTGGTCCCAAACTTGGTTGTTATCATTTCTCCTCAGTTTTTTCTTCATTTCTTCGATCCTAGTACTTTTTACCATTTCAGAAGACATTCAAAAATACATAAATCTGTGTATATCAAATCCTTTTGCCTTTTTAAATGAAACTCTTCTTGCTTACTTGCCTTGGATCACGCCGATTTGTTGCTTCACGGGAACAATTTTAACATTCTTTATTTTTGAAAGGAACCTTGAGTGGTCATCGCTGAAAGCCTGCTCCATATCACCTTACTGGGTTACTGGATCGATTCTTTTCCTAAGTGCTTTTATCTCTTTAATTTTGGTTTACTACACGACCTTCAGAAGTAATACATCAGCCCGAATCTCTCCGATTAGTAAGATAGGTTTCATGATGAAGGTGGGGGAGGAAAGTAGTTGGTTTTTTCAGTCATATAACCCCATCATGAAAGAAGGAAAAAATCTTCAGGTTTACCTTTATGACGATAAAGGAAATGATGCCCTGCGAATAAGGTGCGAAGAAGCCTCTTGGTCCAAAGAAGGTCGCTGGATATTTCGGAATGGGGTATATCTTTCTTTTCAGACGAGAGAAGGCATTCCCATTCCCGACCCTGTGAAAAATAAAATTCAATGGAAAAGAACGGAAAAAGAACCTTTTTTTAAGAGAGTGGATATGGGAAAAACACCTCTTCGAAAAGTTAGGTTTTCAGAGCTTAGTCTTAACGAGTTGAATGAAAACCCTGAATTTCACCTTCTTTTGAGTGAAAAACCAGAGAATTTATCCTTTCAACAACTTCAGGACTTGATAAACAGCTTTTCAAACAGCAACCCAAGAGTTTTAGCACCTTTTCGATATCAATATGCCAAAAGGTGGGTTGGCTTTTTCACAGGCCTTTTTGCCACGATTATTGCTCTCGGACTGGTCACTCGTTTGGAAAGAAAATCTTTTCCTAAAATCTTCTCTATTATTTTAGGCGGCATGGTGACCTTTTATGTTGCGATCAGGATAGCCAAATCGTTGGGAGAGACTGGCATTATGAATGAATGGATTTCGGCAGTTTTTCCTTATTTTTCTGTACTTCTCCTTCTGCTCATGACTCAAGTTTACTTGCCAATTAGAAAATTTGTCAGAGTTCAATAACCCTGAGTTGAATACTTTCAACCACTTTATCGTGGGCAAAGGCATTGGTGACGATAACCAGCTGATCCCCATTGTCTATCCACGGTCCTTCGGATAAAAGCCGAATGGCGTTTTGAATCGTAATTTCAGGGTCTTGGGAAAAATCCATCAGGAAGGGTTCAATGCCCCAAATAAGCCTCAGTCTACGATGAAGCCCCTCAACATCAGTAAAAGCAAACAAAGGTGCTCCGTTTGGTCGTAGGGCACCTAACTTAGCCGCCAAATCGCCGCTTCGTGTAAAAACGAGAACAGCTGAATTTTCCAGACGCATGGCAAGCATAGCTGCCGATCGGAGCATTTTGGCCTTGGGTCTAAAGAGTTTCAAATTTTCGGTTAATCCTGGCTGAATCTCGTCTTCCATTCTAGAAGCAATTTTGTTGAGAAGTTGAATGCATTCATGTGGGTATTTGCCGGTAGTCGTTTCGCCGCTGAGCATGATGCAGTCTGCTCCTTCATTCACTGCATTAGCCACATCACTAATTTCAGCTCTTGTGGGTACAGGTGAATCAATCATTGATTCCAACATATGCGTTGCCACAATGACAGGTTTTCCTGCAGATAAACTGGAACCGACCGCCTTTCTTTGGATGATGGGAAGTTCTTCAAAGGGGCATTCAATTCCTAGATCTCCTCTGGCAACCATCAACGCGTCGGCGGATTGAATAATTTCGTCGATGTTTGCCACTCCCTTTTGGTCCTCTAACTTGGCAATGATTTGTGCATCTGAGCCGTTATCTTTAAGGAAGCTTCTAAATAAATCAACCGCGTCGGCATCCCTTGTGAAAGATAACGCGAAGAAATCATGATTACATTCGATTCCCACCAGTGAATCTCTACGGTCTTTTTCAGTAAGAGAAGGTAAGCCCGTTTCAATTCCTGGCAGGTTAACATGTCTTCTACTCTTGAGGGTGGCATCACCTTGGACTTGACAACGAATCTTTTCCTTCGATGAATTTATGACTTTTAGTTGAATTAACCCGTTGTCCAATAAAACGGTATCACCCTCATTGATGTGATCGGGTAATTTGTCGTAATTTACCTCAATTTGCCAAATTCCATCGATTGAAGGAGGGTTTGGCTGTGCAACAAAGACAAGATCAAGCAGGTCGCTTTCTTTTATTTCAAGCTCTTGATGAAGATAACCAGTACGAATTTCAGGACCTTTTACATCCATCATAATCGCAGGTTCCCTATCCAACTGCTTACCTACTTTACGACTTCGTTCAGTAATCATTCGAATCCAGTCATGATCCGCATGTGCCATATTTAACCGAAGAACATCCACTCCTTCGCTAATCAATTGAATAAGATCCTCTTCGCTCTCGGTGGCTGGACCGATGGTGGCAATGATTTTAGTTTGTCGAATAAATTTTCTCATATCTGGTGAGGTTTTGCACTGTTGGGGTCGATGACATAAGTTATGAAACGATTTCCCTGACCATTTAGCTTACTGAACTGATTTTTGACCAGATCAACATCATTACAGTCTTTGCTCAAATGCATGATGAAAATTTCCCGCCAGCATGGACTGGGATAGGAATTTAAAAGCTCAAAAGTTGATTGGTTTGACAGATGACCATGCCTGCTACTTATTCTTTGTTTTAGGCTCCATGGTCTCTTATGATCAGCTTCCAATAATTTTGGGCAGTAATTTGATTCCACTACCAGAATTTTTGCCTGCCTAATCCGCTCTCGGACAAGGGTTGGGACAAATCCCAAATCGGTCACCCAAGCCAAACTACCGAGCGGATTAAACAGATCACCGCTTCCCCATTGAAAGTAAAACCCCACCGGATCGTAAGCATCATGAGGAACGCTGAAGGGATGGATTTTAAAAGATTTGAATTCGAAAGATTTACCGGTTTCAAAAACCTTCCAGTTTGGGCGTCTTGGGAGTTTGAATTGGACGGCTTGGATGGTATCTCGATTCGCAAAGACGGGCAGTTGTTGAAATCGTGATAGTCCCCTGATTCCAGCAGTATGATCATTGTGTTCATGTGTAAGGAAAACGGCATCAAGTTCATCGATTGCAATGTTTAGCTTGGACAAAAGCACTTGTATTTTTTTGGCTGAAAGCCCTGCATCGATCAGAATTTTTGTATCACCCACTTGGAGGAGACTTGAATTGCCTGAGCTGCTTGAGCCTAATATCTTAAAGTTTACATCCACAAGTTTATTGACCTAAGGTAGTATGAAGTAAAATGCCAACACGAAATATTTATTTGTCGAATCGGAAGGATCGTCAATGAAGGAGTTCTTTGATAAAGTAGATCAAAACGACCGGGTGTTGGGAAAAATAACTCGCTACGAGGCTCATCAGTTAAATATCAGACATAGAGCCGTGCACATATTTGTTCAGGATACAAGGGGTCTATGGTTAATGCAGAAAAGGTCTTCCCGTAAAGACTTGGATCCATTGAAATGGACCACCAGTTGCTCGGGGCATGTTGATGCTGGAGAATCATACATTGAAGCTGCAGAAAGAGAGTGTGTTGAGGAACTCGGAATAAATATGTCCCGAAATGACTTGAGAGAAATATTCAGGTGTAGTCCTTGCACTGAAACTGGAGCAGAGTTTGTGCGCGTTTATGTTGCTGGAAAACAATTTACCAATTTCACCCCTGATGTCTCCGAGATTGCAGAAATTGATTTTTATTCCTTTCTTGAACTGAGCAAGAAATGTAAAGAAGAGGAGCAAATCTTTTCAGGATCTTTTTTGCATTTATTTCGATTCGTGGCACCGAGATTGATCAACTACAGCAGGGGTAGTTGAGATGGGTCTTTTCCGGAGTCTGCCTCGATTCCAGTAACTTCCCAACCTGTCGGGGTAAGAAGCCGACCTTGTGCAGTTCTTTGAATGTAGCCTTCTTGAATTAAAAACGGCTCATGCACCTCTTCCAAAGTGTGTTCCTCTTCTCCAACGCCAACCGCAATGGTGCCCAAGCCCACAGGCCCCCCTTTGTAATTTTGTGCCATTAACAAAAGGATCCTTTTATCCATTTCGTCCAACCCGCGATGGTCGATTTCTAAAAGTTCCAGGGCTGATGCCGCAATCTTTCGATCAATCTGTCCATTTGCTTTTTGTTGGGCGAAATCACGGGCAAAATGAATGAGATTATTAGCAATTCTTGGAGTGCCTCTTGCCCGTGAAGCTATTTCTTGGGCTCCTTCTTGATTGATCGGGCAGTCGATTAATTCACAACTTCGTTTAACTATTTTAGTAAGGTCATCCCGGTCATAATAATCAAGTCTGGTTTGCAAGGTGAAGCGACTTCTCATGGGCGAGGTCAAAAGACCTACACGGGTTGTTGCTCCAATTAAAGTAAAGCGTGGAATATCCAGACGCACGCTCCGTGCATTAGGACCCTGATCGATCATAATATCAATCCTGTAATCTTCCATAGCTGAGTATAAATATTCCTCAACGGTTTTAGGGATCCGATGAATTTCATCAATGAAGAGGATGTCTCCTTCCTGAAGATTGGTGAGTAATCCGGCTAAATCGCCCGGCTTGTCGATCACTGGTCCTGATGATACTCTTACTTCCGTCTTTAATTCGTTCCCGACGATGTGGGCCAGTGATGTTTTTCCTAATCCTGGCGGACCGCACAATAAAATATGTTTTAAAGGCTCCTGTCGACCAACCGCAGCCCCAACCATTATTCGCAAACGGTCTAAAGTTTTCCTTTGACCGGTGAAATCATCAAAGAAAGGAGGGCGAAGAGCAGCATCGATGGCTCCTTGGCTTTCCAATCCTTTCTCGAGAAATTCTGAACCTATCGCTTGGTCTTCATTCATTACAGGACTTATTCATTTGCGGATAAAATGGATTTGGGCAATTCAGATTCTGGTAGTCTTACCACTTTTGCTCCAAGTTTCTGGAGTTTCTTCTCAAATTTTTCATATCCCCTGTCCAAGTGGTAAATTCTTTGAACCCAGGTTTCTCCTTCCGCTGCGAGCCCTGCTAAAATAAGAGCAGCACTTGCTCTTAGATCCGATGCCATGACCGGTGCTCCCGTTAATCTTTTAGCTCCCCGAATAATCGCACTGGATCCTTCAATAGATATGTGTGCCCCCATCCTCAATAATTCAGGTACATGCATGAAACGACTAGGGTAAACCCTTTCGGTGATGACACTCAGTCCATTTGTGATGCTTGCTAAGGCGCAGATTTGGGCCTGAAGATCGGTCGGAAAGCCAGGAAAAGGTAGAGTGACCACTTCAAGGGGGCTCAAATTCAAATTTTCGGTTGTTTTGATTGATTGATTTCGGTAATTCAAATGTAAACCTGCAGTTTTCAACAAATCCAGAAATGATCCCATGTGGGCAGCATTGATGCCTTCAATTGTAAGCTTTCCACCAGTAATAGCTCCGGCTAAGATGTAAGTACCGGCTTCGATGCGGTCAGGGATCACCTTGTGTTGGCAACCATTTAATTTTGCTACCCCTTCAACTTTCAAAAGATGAGAGCCTACACCCTCTATGTTGGCACCCATTTTCCTGAGCATATGGCATAGGTCAGTAATTTCAGGTTCACATGCAGATCCCTCTAGAATGGTACAACCTGGTGTGAGCACAGCAAGCATGAGAGCATTGGCGGTTCCTGTCACTGTACTGCCATGCCTCCCTCCGATAAAAATTGAATTTCCGGAAATATTTGAGCCATCCACTTTAACAATCCCGCCTGATAATTGGACTTCAGCCCCTAATCCCTCTAGTGCTCTCACATGAAGATCAATGGGTCGATGACCGATCACACACCCGCCAGGCATTGGAATTTCTGCTCTTTTTAGCCTAGCCACTAGAGGACCAAGCAGGCAGATGGATGCCCGCATCTTCCTCACCAGTTCATAGGGGGCGTAGTGAACAATTGAGGCAGCTTTGATGCTCCATGAATTATTGTCTAATCGTGAAACTTCGGCACCTAGTTCGGAAAGGATTTCGGCCATGAAGTTGACATCACTCAGGTCAGGAACATTTTTAAGGATGGTTTCTTCTTCAGTCAGCAAAGAAGCGGCAAAAAGAGGAAGTGCAGAATTTTTGGAACCGCTTACTTTGATTTTACCAGATAATGGAATTCCACCGCATATGCGAAAAATATCCATTTAACAACAACTATCTTTTTCGAATCTAGTTGCCAAAAAATTTTGCAATGAAATAGCTCAGTTTTGACGAATCAGACTTGGTAGAAGTTTTCTCATCCTGTTTCTTTTGAGACTGATTTTTAGAATAAGTTTTCTTCTTGTTTCTTTCCTTGCTTTTTGGCCCTTCACTCTCCCGATTCTGACTGTTTCTTTTATGATTGGATTTAGGTCTGGGTCGTCTTTTAATGTTCGTGTCCCGATTTTCAGATTCATCATTTCTGGGTCGAGATTTTCTTTTCTGGTTTCTTTCACGATTTTTATTCTTACTTGGAGCTTTGCCTGAACTCCCAGTTCTCCCCCCGACTTTATTTTGAACCGGAGATGGTTTGATTGCACTTAAATCATCTATGAATTTAGAATTTTGCCTGATTAGAATCTCTCCGAACGGTTGATCGTTTTCAATTTGATTACTCGATTCCAGAGGCTTTTCGTTTGGTCGGTACCATCGTGAACGGATGCTTGATTTTTTCGTAGTGGGCATGATCTTTAGGTTGTGTTAGCAGACAGAATATTCGGATGACTGAACCGTTTGTATAAATCTCACTTCGGCAAAAGTGAATTATATCCAAGTAATTTAACGGACTACTTTTATTTATTTCGAAACCTCTTGCAACGATGGAAACAATTTTAGATACCGAAAAGATGGATAAGATGGAAGAAATTTTTAATCTTCAAGAAAAATTAAACACCAGAATTGGGGTAATTATCAATGATATGAACGATGAAGATCGTGCAAAGTGGATTTTGAATTATATTAGAGCCATGCAACAGGAGCTCGCTGAACTCACGGATTCAGTACCTTGGAAATGGTGGGCTAAGTATCAGGAATTTGACAAGCAAAACGCTAAAGTAGAAATTGTTGATCTCTTTCATTTCTTGATATCTTTGGCACAGGTCATGGGTATGAGTGCCGACGATGTATACGAAGCGTATTTAAAAAAGAACCAAGTCAACCATGAACGACAGGACAGCGGTTACAAAAGCAAAGACGAGGATGATTCCCGGCACATTTAACGTTTGAAATCTGGAGTGAAATTAAAGTGTGCTCAGAAGTTGGGCACACCTGGATTTCTTACGAGAAATTTTATTTTTGTGAACAATGTTAGCTTTATTAGCCTTCTCCAAAGCTGAGATGAACAAGGAACCAGCTTTTGCCGCATTGTTCTTGTCCTTGTTTTCAATGGTGAAAAGGAAGTGCTTTTCCAAAGTTTTCAATCGACTTGTAACCGCTCGGTTACGAAGGTGGCAAGATTTGTTTTTACGGATATTTTTTAGGGCAGATTTGGAATTGGCCATTATTCTTAAATAAGAGTGAAAAAGTTTGGGTCAATGGTTATTTAGGTAAAATTCCGAGAAGATGTAAGCCAGATTCAGTACTTCGAGATTATCGGAGCGTCATTCATTTATCTATTCCAATTGTAGGAATTCTCCAAAGATTGGAGATGCGGCGTACCCGAAACCATTAGGCGGACAACCTGGTTCCCTATTTCACCTTGCATCGGATTGGGTTTACAATGCCCACTCGGTTGCCCTTGTGGCGGTGGGCTCTTACCCCACCATTTCACCCTTACTCGCATTGGCGAGCGGTTTGTTTTCTGTTGCACTTGCCGTGAACTTACTTTGACGCAAGCCCCCCTCGCTTTCGCAAGGAATCCTGTCCTGTGATGTCCGGACTTTCCTCTGTTTAGCGTAAACACCAAACAGCGAATGACCACTTCTCGGAAATTATGTAAAACTTTATTCATTTATCTTTCAATGTATACAATCCTTCCACATTGATCACACTGTGTAAGTCTTTGCTCAACTAAAGCCGTTGAAATCACATCATTGGACACCCGCAGATTGCAGCCGGAACATTTTTGATCTTTCAGAGGGGCTAAATAAGGTGCTCTTGCAACCACTTTTTTAACCCGATCGTAGGTTTTAAGCATCACATTTTCCACTTGTTTTCTGGCCGATTCAATCTCCAAATTTAATCTCACAAGCTCGCTTCTAGCATGAGTTATTCTATCTTCTAAATTTTGTTTTTGCTGCCCGAGCTCGTTAACCCTCTTTACAATTTTATCTTGGGCAATTTCCGCGGTTGCTTTTGCGTCGTCTATTTTGATTAAAATTTCGATCTGTTTATCTTCCCTTTCTGATCGAAGGACAACCATGTTTGAGATTTCACTTTCAAGGGCCTGATACTCTTCGTTTTTCTTTACTTCAAGTTGGCGAACTCGGCTTTTCGCAATTTTCTCGCTGATCTCGAGGATTTCTTTTTCCAGAGAATTATTTTTACTCTCTAATTCCTTCCATTCGGAAACAGCTAATTCAATGGATTTATTTTCAGTTGAAATCTTGTTTTCAATTCGAGTTATATCATCAGGTAAACTTTTTAATTCCTCTTCTAGTTTTCCGAATCTTCGATCTCTTCCATGCAGGAGCAGGAGATCTTGGAATTCAGGATTATTGGATAACATGACTAAAGAGTGGGTTGAATAGTAAATGAAGTAATCCTTAAATCTTCACAAGAACATAGAGATATTTTCTTTCTATTGAGCTTTAGTCAAAAATCAGCAAAGATTGGGAATTGTGAGTAATATCGATGACAAACTTGAAGATGCAATCCTTGCCTTCACTCTTGGCGAAACTCAGGAAGCTTTGAATATTTTAGAAGCACTGTCTAAGAAAAACGCTGCTTCCATTGATGTTTGGAGAGCTTTGGCCGAAGTGCATCTTTCCCATGGAGATTTTGATTCTGCGGAAGAGGCATGTAATAAGGCTCTTGGACTCAACCCCGATGACCTGACATCCACGGTAAGTCTTGCCAGAATTCTCGTCAAAAAAGGAGATAAAGATGGTGCTGAAGAGGCCTCTGCAAAGGCCAGAGTACTGGGTTGGAAGGAAGAACTTGCAGAAGAAAATGAGTGAGGATAAATTAAAATTCTTAAATTATGCCCATTAAAAAACATAGCTTAGACTTTGAAAAACCATTGCTTGATCTTGAAAAGCAACTTGATGAACTTCTTCAATCTTCTCAAGACTCGGACTTGGATTTCTCAGAAGAAATAAAAGCTATCGAAAAAAAAATAGATGTCACTAAAAGGGAGGTGTATTCTGACCTCACATCCTGGCAGAAAGTCCAGCTTTCGAGACATCCAAATCGTCCATTCTCTCTGGACTATATCGAAAGAATTTTTACTGACTTTCAACCACTGCATGGAGACCGCCTCTACAAAGAGGATGCTGCCATTGTGGGTGGGCCAGCAAATTTTAAGGGGCAACGCATAATGGTTATTGGGCAACAAAAGGGGAGGAATACTGAGGAAAACTTAATGAGAAATTTCGGTTGTCCTAACCCAGAGGGCTATCGAAAAGCCCTTCGTCTCATGAGAATGGCCAATCGTTTTAATATGCCAATTGTCTCTTTTGTGGACACTCCCGGAGCTTTTCCCGGAATCGAAGCTGAGGAAAGGCATGTGGCTGAAGCGATTGCGGTTAATTTAAGAGAAATGGCAACATTAAATATTCCAATTGTAGTCGTAGTTATAGGAGAGGGTGGATCAGGAGGAGCACTTGGTGTTGCAGTTGCAGACCATGTAATGATTTTGGAAAATGCCTATTATTCAGTGATTTCGCCTGAGGGTTGTGCAGCCATTTTATGGAAAGACCGATCTTTTGCTTCGCAGGCTGCCGACGCTTTAAAAATCGAAGGCAAACAATTGCTAAATCTCGGTGTAGTTGATCAAATTTTAGAGGAACCAATTGGAGGGGCCCACCGTGACTGGAAAACTACTTCAAACACAATTAGCAGATCTTTGGAAAACACCCTTTCTAAGTTGAGCAAAGCCAATGATCTTATCTTCAAAAGGTATAATAAATTTAGGATTATGGGAGAGTTTTTATCTCAGTAGTAAGAAAGGCTAGAAGCTACCATTGTCGCCGCTGTTATCAATGACCCCTATGATGTCGTTACGAAGCCGGTTGTTTAATAACTGTGCTGCTTCTATCTGACGAGATAACTGATTGTTGGTTTGATTGAGGCTGGAAATTTGACGACTGTAATCAAACTCCCTTTGTTGGGTTGCTCTCATTTCATTTTTCAGCCGCTGATTTTCAGTCTCTGCACTTTGCAGCTGTCCCTGAAGGACTTGCTCGCGGGAAGCAAGTTCAACCAGTCTTGATTGCATATTTTCTGATTCCCTGACTAGCACCTCGTATTCCTGAGTCCCTTTTTGTTCCAGCACCAGCAGATCATTTTCAAATTTTCGATTTCTACTTTCCAAGGCCACCAAGTTTTCATTCAGGACTCTCTCGCTTGCTACTGATTGATTAAGCTGGATTTCAAGCTTTCTTGATTTATCCCTAAAGAATTCTGATTCTTCGCGAAGCGAGCTTGCCTCCGCCAGAAGCCTTTGGTTTTCAGAATCTATTTCTCTTACTTTCAAAACCATTCCTTGTTCATTGGTTCCCATGTTTTGTAATTCAATTCTCATTAAATCAATTCCGTCCTGTAATGATTTATTTTCAGCTTCCAATGAATTAGATTTCGCTAGAAGCATTTCATTTGCATCTCTCAAACCTAACAGTTGTTCAGTAATTCTTGATTCTTCGATGCCCAATGAAGTAAGTTCAGATCGTAAAGACGAGAGTTCACCTTTGAGTGCAGATTCAGCAGACTTTAAGCTCTGATTCTCAGCATTTAATCTAGATAACTCGGATTTAAGGCTTTGTTCGGAAAGGCTTTGTGATTCAAGTTGTTCTTCTTTTCTCGCGACCATAAACTTGAGTTCGTTATTTAAGTCCCTAAGGCTTTGAATTTCGGCGGAAATGCTATCGTTTTCAATTTCGGTTTCTCTCATCCGATTTATTGCGTTTTCCTTCTCAGAGTTGAGCAGATTAATCCGGTCATTAAGTAAGTTTTCCTGACCAGAGAGTCGTGCAACTTCAGCCCTGGTATTTGTTAGGTCTTCGCGAAGTTTTGTGGCATCCAGTGAGACTGAAGAAAGTTCATTATCCTTTCCTTTGAGGATCGCTTCCAAATCCGAAATTTTCTCCTGAGCTGTGGTTTTATCCACCCTTGCGTTGGCAAGCTTTTGATTTATGTCATTAAGTTCATCTTCTAAACGATCTTTGTCAATTGATAGTTTTCTGTTTTCCGCTTCAAGCGTTTTGTTATCGACCAACAAGTTGTCGGCTCTTCTTTGGATAGTGCTTCTTCCCAGTTCTAAGTTTCTTATTTTGGAATAATTATCTTTATCGTCGCTTTCACGGGATTTCTTTTCATTCAATAATCTTCTGTTTTCTGCACTTAATTCCTTGTTCTGTTGGACCAGTGCCTGTTCGTCTGCTTTCATCTCCTGAAGCTGTCTACGTAATCTCGCATTTGTATCATCAAGATACTTATTGCTGTTACTTGATCGCATCTGATCTTGCTGCATTTTACTGAGTTGATTTTCAAGCGCTGCTGCCTTGGCAATTGCTTCGTTAAGTTTTTCTTGGGCCTGCGGATCCGCGATGCTATCGGATTTTGATTCTTGTGCTTGAATCTTTAGGAGATTCCGCGTCTTTTCAATCAATGCGTTATGTTTGGCTACCAATTGATTGTATTGGTCGACAAGATATTCTGGATCCCGCAGTTGTGCATCTGTCTGAGCGATTAGAGATTGAAGGAAAATTAGAGATGAAAAGAATGCTGACAGTGTTTTGATCATTGCGATTAATTTTTCATTCTTACTGCATTTAAACAAGAAGAAATTTTAAGTTATAATTTTAAATTAAGTTTTTTGAGCACAAGCTCTCCTAATTCGGTCATTTATTGCTAATGCAAGATCATCGTCCGAGTCATTCAAGCATAGATGCAACTGATTGAATTTTGCCTTGTCGGCATCATGGAGTTTTCGGTACATACATCTTGCAATTTCTTCAAGACCTCCGTTGGTTGAAAATGCAATCGCTTTACATGGTAAATCCTGAAATCTTTTAATATCTCGAGACGAATGAGAAATAATTAGATCGTTGGGTGTAAAATTTTTGTATTCCATACATGCATCAATTGTCTCATGCAAAACTGAGAATGTTTTGGGAGCATAGTGAACTTTTGACATGCCAGGAGACTTGTGGAGTTTTGAATTCAAGTTATGGGAATCTATCAAAGTTGAAACTGGTTGATCTAAACATTTTTCTATTTCAAGTTGGGAGATGTGGCCGAATCTTAAAATGATTGGGAGTTTCGAAGTAAGGTTTAAAATAGTTGATTCAATCCCTAAGTCTGTAGGCCCATCATCAAAAATGGGTGGACATGAATTACCAAACATTTCCAGCACCTGGTGAGGGGATGTCGGGCTCGTTCGGTTTGAGGGATTGGCACTAGGAGCAGCAAGAGGGAATTTTAAACAAGCAAGCATGTCCTGAAAAACATCATTACTTGGTGAGCGGACTCCGACAGTCGAAAGACCTGCCGTCGTAATTTCAGGGACGACATCTTTCTTCCTGAGCAGAAGAGTAAGCGGCCCAGGCCAGTATTGATCAGCTAGTTTTTTTGCTTTTTCATCAAAATAAGCATATTTGGATGCTTCCCCAATGTTTGAGACATGTAGAATAACTGGATTGGTCGCTGGTCTTCCTTTGAGATTGAAAATCTTTTGGACAGCAATGGTGTCCAATCCGTTAGCAGCCAGACCGTAAACAGTCTCTGTAGGAAGCACCGCTAAGTTGCCTTCTATTAGTTGCTTTTTGCAATTAGCAAAAGAAGAAAACAACTTAAAATACTAGTGAAGAAGTTGCAAATGTCTTGCCTTCTTTATGAGTTTAGAGACCTTACGTTGTTGCATGGGAGTCAGGCTGGTATATTTCCTTGGCAAAATTTTGCCAGTGTCTGTGGTGTATTTCGCAAGCGCCTGTTTGTCGAAAACATCGTAGTCTTCGGGATTTTTACTTTTAGAAGGAGTTGAATCTTCAGAGGACATTTGTTTAGGATGACATTCAAAAGACATTTTGCAACAGCATTTTTTCTATTGAGGAACAAGAATATCTTAACAAAAATGTTTGACTAATCTACCAAGAATAGGCATTAAATTTTCCATGAAAGTTGTTTCTTCTATTAAAACTCTCAAGAACCGTCATCCCGACTGTAAAGTTGTCCGAAGACGCGGACGCTTATATGTGATCAACAAATCCAACCCACGTTTCAAAGCAAGACAGGGTTAATTTCAGTGAAAAAAAACATTCATCCCACTCTCAATCCAGTTTGTTTCGTAGATGTCTCAACAGGGAAAAAATTTATTTCGAAGTCCACTGCGTCTTCCAAAAAATCTCAAAACATTCATGGGATTGACCATTATGTTCTAGTTCGAGATGTTACTATGGATTCACACCCCGCTTACACTGGGGAAAAACGGTTTGTTGATACTGCCGGTCGAGTTGAAAAATTCCAGAGCAAGTTTTCCAGAAAACGCTAATTTTCATCTCTCTTTTTTTGCATTTCCAACGGGTAGTTAGGAGTGCACTCATTTCGGAATAGCATCCCCATCTTAATGGTTGTGAGTGTCCTGAACTCCATCGGATTACATTCGTACGAGGATGTGAAATTCGTCAAAGCAGGCTCCTTTCAAATGGGTTCTGAGAATGGTCAGCCAGATGAGAGTCCAATCCATATGGAATGGGTCTCGGGTTTTTATATTGATCGTTTTGAAGTTTCAATCAACGAATGGAATCGCGTTACATCCTATGCTGAAGATATCGGATATGTCTTCAGTGAAGAGCAGAGGTTTCCAAGAAAAGGACCCGGGTGGTATACAAATGTAGATCGATTCGATTTCCCCATGAATATGATTTCATGGTTTGATGCCGTAAAGTGGTGCAATGCAAGATCCGAATTTATGGGAAGACTTCCTTTGTATTTTGACCCAATTACCAACGAAATAATAAGAGGACAGCAACTAAATTCCTCCAGCCTCATTGATGTCTATTGGAATCGTAGTGGTTACAGGTTGCCTACCGAAGCAGAATGGGAGAAAGCTGCCCGTGGAGTTGCGGCTGGATATAAATTCCCGTGGGGTAATTCAGTGGATGGCAGTATGGCAAATTACAAGCTATCTGGAGATCCTTTCGATAATGGGGCATCGCCAAGGGGTTATTTCGATGGTAATCAGCTAATTACAAAGAATGAATTTAGCTATGGAGGAGAAAGACAGATACCCCCAGACCGCAAAAATTTTTATGGTCTCTATGATGTTATTGGCAATCTGAGTGAGTGGTGCTGGAATTGGTACGATAAAAATTGGTATAGGAGTTCCAAAAACACTGATCGTGATGACAGGGGACCCGATTTTGAAGATCTTACATCCGGCAAACCTGCCCGTGTGCATCGGGGAGGTGGCTTTTCTACTGAGAATTCAAGCGAATTGGGAGAACCGCTACGAATAGCATTCAGGCATGTAGGTTACCCGGATGAATATTCCACTGACAGAGGTATTCGTTCCGTTAGAGGAGATTCTCACGATCCACTTTGGGCAGATGCCGAGGTTACGGAGCATGATCAATGGCTATATTTGTCTTGGTTGGGTTATTTTTTCCAGACTGAAAATCTTTGGGCCTATTTTCCCCATAAGGGATGGATTTTTCCTTTTGGAAACGGCTCCTATGATAATTGGATTTTTTTTCCCAGCATTAACTCATGGTTATGGACATCAAAATATGCTTATCCTTGGTATTATGATTATGAAGGAAAAATTTGGTTGGAGTTCAAACTGGATACTCCAAAGAAGCCTCGACTTGTTTCTTTGGATTCTAATGTTGAGATAATTTTTGAGCAGTAGTAAGCTGGTATTCCTTTTTTTTGCAATATTTCCAAAAAAACTTGACGAGAGTATTACATCAATATTTAATAAATAGCTTTCCATATTTTCTGGGTTGTTCTTTGAAAGTTATTTTGTGTGATCTATATAGATGGGTCACCGATCATATTTTTTTGAATTATAAATCGAGTCGTTTGACTCGAGCCTGTGCGTTATTTCGCACAACTCTCATTTGGAGAGTTTGATCCTGGCTCAGAGTGAACGCTGGCGGCATGGTTAAGACATGCAAGTCGAACGAAAAACATGACTTCGGTCATGTGGAAAGTGGCGAACGGGTGCGTAACACGTGAGCAACCTGCCCTTGAGTATGGAATAGCCCGCCGAAAGGCGGATTAATGCCGTATGTGGCCTTTCATCGCATGGTGAAATGGCTAAAGCTTGTAATGGCGCTCAAGGATGGGCTCGCGGCCTATCAGCTTGTTGGTGAGGTAATAGCTCACCAAGGCAAAGACGGGTAGCTGGTCTGAGAGGATGATCAGCCACACCGGGACTGAGACACGGCCCGGACACCTACGGGTGGCAGCAGTTTCGAATCATTCACAATGGGCGAAAGCCTGATGGTGCAATGCCGCGTGGAGGATGACGGCCCTAGGGTTGTAAACTCCTGTCATTGGGGAGCAACAAGCAGGTTCATAACCTGCCCTGAGTTAACCCAAAGAGGAAGAGGTGGCTAACTCCGTGCCAGCAGCCGCGGTAATACGGAGACCTCGAGCGTTACTCGGATTTACTGGGCGTAAAGGGTGAGTAGGCGGCCAAGTATGTCGGGTGTGAAATCCCGGGGCTTAACCCCGGAACTGCGCCCGAAACTATTTGGCTAGAGTCTCGGAGAGGATAGTGGAATTCCAGGTGTAGCGGTGAAATGCGTAGATATCTGGAGGAACACCAGTGGCGAAGGCGACTGTCTGGACGAGAACTGACGCTCAATCACGAAAGCGTGGGTAGCGAAAGGGATTAGATACCCCTGTAGTCCACGCCGTAAACGTTGTACATTAAGTTTCGGAGGATTCGACCCCTTCGGAGCTCAAGCTAACGCGTTAAATGTACCGCCTGAGGACTACGGCCGCAAGGCTAAAACTCAAAGGAATTGACGGGGGCCCGCACAAGCGGTGGAGCATGTGGCTTAATTCGAGGCAACGCGAAGAACCTTACCTGGTCTTGACATGCCCGTCATAGTTTTCCGAAAGGAATTCGTCAGTTCGGCTGGACGGTGCACAGGTGCTGCATGGCTGTCGTCAGCTCGTGTCGTGAGATGTTCGGTTAAGTCCGGCAACGAGCGCAACCCTCGTTCCTAGTTGCCAGCGGGTAATGCCGGGGACTCTAGGAAGACAAACCTCGTGTAGAGGTGGGAAGGTGGGGACGACGTCAAGTCAGTATGGCCCTTACGACCAGGGCTGCACACGTGCTACAATGCCCAGCACAATGGGATGCAACACCGCGAGGTTGAGCAAATCCACAAAACTGGGCCCAGTTCGGATTGGAGTCTGCAACTCGACTCCATGAAGTTGGAATCGCTAGTAATGGCGTATCAGCAACGACGCCGTGAATACGTTCCCGGGCCTTGTACACACCGCCCGTCACATCAAGAAAGCCGGTTCTGCCCGAAGTACGTGAGTTAACCGCAAGGAGACAGCGTCCTAAGGTGGGGCTGGTGATTTGGATGAAGTCGTAACAAGGTAGCCGTAGGGGAACCTGCGGCTGGATCACCTCCTTTCTATGGAGCTAGATTGCATATATGTAATCAGGTCGATCACAGCTTGATTAGCAGTGAGATTGTTGACCCATCACAGATCACACAAAATAGTTTTTGAAGAACAATCCCATCGTTCTTCACTTCCATCAGTTCATTGAACAGACGATTGGACTCAACCATGAAACGGGGCCGTAGCTCAGCTGGAAGAGCGCCTGATTTGCATTCAGGAGGTCGTCGGTTCGATCCCGATCGGCTCCACCAATCGGCAGCGAACTTTCATTGGGCCCATAGCTCAGCTGGTTAGAGCACCGTGTTGATAACGCGGGGGTCGGTGGTTCGAGTCCACCTGGGCCCACCAAATTAGGAAGTGTAAATATTTATTGTTCTTTGATAGTTTAACGTCCAATGGGTGACGCAAGCGTCGCTCATCCGGAAATACCATACGGCGATTCTTAGATGAATCGAATGAATTAAGGGCAATTGGTGAATGCCTTGGCGACATCAGGCGATGAAGGACGTGGCTAGCTGCGATAAGCCTCGGGTAGCGGCA
>CACMQL010000001.1:0-5000 GCA_902615835.1 uncultured Verrucomicrobiota bacterium | reverse complement strand
TTGAAAAAAAAGTTAAGATAAAAACACTTGAATCATACCAAAAGCATAAACATTCTTTTTACATTAAGTATTTTGCCCCCATGATTGCTTTGATACTGATAACTGTTTTTTCATTCCAGCAACACTTCATAACGACCGACCACTCATTGAGTAATATTTCCTCCACTGAAAAAGAATTTTCATCTAGTTTGCAAAAAGTCGAGGAAATTCCATTAACAAATGACTTAGAATCTAGTGAAGTCCTGTTTTCATATAATACTTACTCTTCGGTTTCTTCGCATGACTATGAAATGAGTTTTGCTTTAGAAAATTTGGATGCTCACGAACAGGTTTCTTCTTACACATCACCAACTTTAGCCTTAGAGGAAAGCAATTCTATCAATAGCATCACAAACCGCAGCTTTTAATTTTGTGCATGTACCCGTAGCAATATGTTTCGGGTTTTTTTTACTCGGATTATTTTTAAATAGGCACTGTTATGGTCTCGAGGCATCACCAATCTTAGAACCCAGAGTCCAAGCAATTTTCTCGCAAAAGTCCAATTCAGTTGTGAGGGTTAAGGCAACTCGAGTTGCCAAGGCAGGCGAAAAATCCCGCCGATTTCTTAAAATAGGGAGTGGTTTTTTTGTAAGTAAAGAGGGTCATGTTCTGACTACAGGTTTGCTACCAAATGCTGACAGGGTATGGATTGAACATAATAAATCTTATCTTCTTGCGGAGGAAATCGGGCATGATCCAATCTGTAATTTGTCTCTTCTTAAGTTACTCGAACCTCCATTAAACATTAATTATGTGCGAGTAAATGATCTGTCTGAAAAAATTGATATTGGCTCGTTCCTTTTGGGTATCACCTTTGCCCTTGAGTTTGAAGTTGGTCCAACTCTAGGCCTAATGCAAAGTTATGAATATTCTTTCGGTAAGAGACTTTTTCCGACGAGAATGCTCCGATCTAGTTTAGCACTGGGACCCGGGGAAGTTGGTGCTCCTGTTTTTGACCTAAATGGAAGATTTGTTGGTATTACTCATGCAGCACTTCCTGATTTACAATCTTCCTTTTTACTCCCAGCCAGAGCTTGTAAAAGAATCCGAGATGATTTACTGCTCTCAGGACAAGTCGAATATGGTTGGTTTGGAATTACAACCACAAGAAAACTTAATCAGTCCAACAATTCTTTTGATGTTGTTATTAATGGATTTATTGAAGACTCACCTGCGATAAAATCTAATCTTAAGGTAGGTGATGTTCTTGTTGAAGTAGGAGGTGACTCCATTGAGACACAAGGAGATTTGGCCAACGCCAGTTTTTTTGCCGTTCCTGAAACTATCTTGGAGTTCAAAGTCAAAAGAGAAGTAAAGGAAATGGTAATTCCCCTGAAGGTTGCCGTTCGTCCTAAAAATCAAAAATTAACGAAGAAATCCGCCGCCTCTGCGCTTAATATTAATGAAAATAATTCGACTTCGGTAGTTGATCTGAATTCAACGGGGCCGATTATTCCAGTCAATTTTTAAAATCCCGCAAGAGTGATGAATGATAGTTTTATAAAATGGAGGAAGCTGGATTATATTCAATCGGCTGTAAGTATCTCAGAATATCGAGGTGAATCCCTCTTGCATGTTGAGACATCTGCACTTCAAGATTTAGCCAAGGAAGCTTTCCACGACATTTCTCACTTTCTTCGTTCAGATCACCTGAAGCAGCTTCAGTCGATTCTCAGAGACGCGGATGCTTCATCCAATGACCGATTCGTTGCACTTGATTTATTGAGAAATTCCCAGATTGCAGCTGAGGGAATACTCCCAATGTGTCAAGACACGGGTACAGCCATAGTTCTTGGAAAGAAGGGAAGGTTAGTATGGACGGATGGGGGTGATGAGCATGCACTTTCCCAAGGTATTGCCAGCACCTATGCTTCAGACAATTTACGATTCTCTCAACTCGCTCCCCTGAGTATGTTTGATGAAAAAAACACTAAGTCTAATTTGCCTGCCCAGATTGATCTGATGCATACGGACGGAGATGAATATAATTTTCTCTTTATGGCTAAGGGAGGCGGCTCCGCGAACAAAACTTTTTTGCATCAAGGAACGCCTTCTTTACTCAAAGAAGACCTTCTTCTTGAATATCTTGACGAGAGGATTGCTGCTCTTGGAACAGCAGCTTGCCCACCCTATCATTTGGCAATTGTCCTTGGGGGCACTTCAGCTGAAACCAACCTAAAAACGGTCAAGCTAGCTTCTGCTCGTTGCTTGGACAACTTACCAATCAAGGGAGATGGTAGGGGGGAGGCAATCAGGTGTCCCGAAATTGAAGCAAGGATTTTGAAGATGACGCAGGATCGTGGTATTGGTGCCCAATTTGGAGGAAAATATTTTTGTTTGGATGTACGGGTAATTCGGCTTCCTAGGCACGGGGCCAGTTTGCCAATCGGAATAGGTGTAAGTTGTTCAGCAGATAGGCAAGCATTGGGCAAAATTACCAAAGAAGGTGTCTTCCTCGAACAACTAGAAACCAACCCGTCCAGATTTCTTC
The DNA here is from genome assembly GCA_902615835.1 of uncultured Verrucomicrobiota bacterium. Classification (GTDB taxonomy): domain Bacteria; phylum Verrucomicrobiota; class Verrucomicrobiia; order Opitutales; family Seribacteraceae; genus Seribacter. Next base: position 2,470 of record CACMQL010000001.1, on the reverse strand, counting down.
CCAAGATTGAAGAAAATGAAACAGAGCATGTGGTTGAAATTGACCTTAATCAGGGAATGAATGCGGTGCTTGCTGAGCTTACGAAGTATCCTGTTAAAACAAGATTATCTCTGAATGGTCCATTGATTGTCGCGCGTGATCTGGCACATTCGCGGTTGCGCGAAAGATTAAATTCCGGAAGGGGTTTACCAGATTATTTTAAGGAATTTCCTATTTATTATGCTGGACCAGCTAAGACTCCCGAGGGCTATGCGTCCGGTTCATTCGGTCCCACCACCGCGGGTCGAATGGATGCTTTTGTAAACAAATTTCAAGAGGCAGGGGGATCAATGGTTATGCTGGCCAAGGGTAATCGCTCTAAAATGGTAGTACAAGCCTGCCAAAAGCATGGTGGTTTTTATCTCGGCAGTATTGGCGGTTCTGCGGCCCGGTTAGCTCAGAATTGCATAAAAAAAGTTGAAACTGTCGAATACGAAGACTTGGGTATGGAGGCCATTCGAAGAATTGAAGTCAAAGACTTTCCTGCTTTCATTATTACTGATGATAAAGGGAATGATTTTTTCTTAGGTGATAATGCCTAGCAGCAATTTTTAATTGTTTAGCGTGTAAATTTACTTGAATAATTAACTTAAGTTTTATTTGGATAAAGGGATGTTTATTTGTAAATATTCCATTTTTTTCCTATTTATTTCTTTTACTTTTGGGGCAAAGCCGAACCTTGACACAATTAAGAAGACTGAGGGTTTTGAATCTACATTTTATACGAAAGACTCAGGATTGCCATATCTCTCCATTTCCTACAAGAGTGCAACATCGCAAAGGCCTAAAATAGGATTTTTGAAATTCGGTATTTCCTTTTTAGAAATTGAGAATTTAAAAATCCGATTGGATTTACATTCCTCGCCTCCGGGTCACCTTTTATCGATGTGGCAAAATTTAATGACACAGAAAGCGATTAGGTATGCAACTATGGAACCTATTCAATTAGATTTAGTCGATCGTGATGGAAAGCTATTCAATGTAAAGGCTTCAAAGGGCAAATTTACATCCTCAGGGGAATTGAGAATGTGGGGGAAGGTAATGTGCTCAGGAGAACAAGATACAAATGAATTTGAAAGAGTTTCGATTGTATATGATGCCAGCCTAAATGCTTTAACTTTATTAAGAGGATCGAATGACCCAAACCCAATGCTTCTATCTTTTAAACATTCTTGAGTTTACTAACTTAAAAATATGAAAACCAATATTTTTCCAATCTTTCTTTTTTGTATCTTTCTTTTATTAACTCCTTTTTTGAAAGCCCAAGTAACCTTTACGGATGTCAACTTTGAGAACTCCATTAGAGAAGAAGTAGAAAGGGGTTGGATTTGGATCCCGAGCTATACAGGTCCTGACTACCAGTTTACAGAGGAGGATTTAATTAATATTAGTTACCTTAGTTTTGATACAGATGAAAATAAAATTTCTTCATTGGAAGACCTGAAGTGGTTTCCAAATTTATATACTCTCCACATTTGGGATGCCTCTCAAATTTCTGATTTTTCGCCAGTCTGGAAATTAAAAGACCGGCTGGAATACCTTGCCATCAATGGGTCAAGAAATGCCGATCTTTCTGGTGTTGCCGATATGAGTAAACTTCGTTCTCTGGATCTGGATGACAATCAATTGACAAATCTTAATTTTCTGGGAAATTATCCCCAACTCACGGAGTTGTATCTGGTGGGTAACTATCTTGATTTGAGTGATTCCGGAATTCTAGCAACTCTGTCCAATTTTCGTTCTCTTATTCAGACCAATCGCTCAAACATGGGATGGTGGTATTATTCCGAAGCAGTGGAATTGGAGCCTCAGTTGCCCAAGTCCTTTCAAAATCTTAGTGCTGAAATTCTTCGCGTTCAGAGCGGCAATGATCCGCAGTCCAACCTGCTGAAGGGAATTCATTCCCTTTTGCAGATAGTGGAATCAACGGAGGCGAACAGTCTGAAAGAATTTGCAGTGGCGGTGGGGGTGGAACCATCAATCCGGGAATTTACACTTTCCGAATTGTCTATGCTGGATAACTATTCCCACACCTTGAACCGTGACTTAAACGCAAGCAAGTTGGCTGAGCTTATGCAAAATTCCATTATTCCATCTCTCGAGCAAGTGGATGCTCATTTTGCCAAGATACCTAGTGGTAGCGTGATCAAACTGTCCCAAGATTTAACCGGCACCGAGGAAGAGGTCACGGCTGATTATGCGGATGTATTGGTTCTGCGATCCATTACCAATTTGCTTGCAGGCCTTGCTTCTCTCCAATCTGGGTATGACTGGAATATGAATGCCGGACATGTGGAGGGGCTGGATGATTCAGGCAATTTGAGTACGGAGGAAGTGCGTTCACATAATCCAAATTTTACCGGAATTAGGAGTTCCTCCCAATTGGCAAAGGCCAAAGTTTTCCTGCAGACGGCGATTGACCTTTACCAAC